>JAADDM010000241.1 GCA_013153955.1 Gammaproteobacteria bacterium
ATAGTAAGCATGATTGTGCTGATTAAGAACAGTCTTTAAGGCATTTATTTCGGAAAGTGTATCGGTAGGAAGTTGCATCTGAGGCATGTATATAAAGCTTTATTAAGTAGAGAGTAAGGGGAAATAAGGTTTTATAACCCTAGTAAAAGTGATCTGTCATTGAGCACGGCCCTCAATGGGCCGTATGTTAAAAAAGAAGCTCAACGCTATAACGGCTCGGACTCATACTCGACAGCGGCATCACGCATGGACTGTAAATCTGACTCTTTAATTAACTGACGCTCCATGTTGTACAGACGACCTTCCATACGCTGAGAAATTTTTCGAGCCATCATGATTAAATCATGCATCACATTAGGGGCTTTAACGGTACTTGGAAGTTCCAATATCATCGCAATACCGGGCGTAGCATACTCTTCCAGATTTTCTATTGGAAAAATACCTGGTTCAAGTAAGTTCGCTACTTTAATAATAACATTGCCCATATTGTCTTTTTTAACATAGATGTTCTGCTCTGAAAGCTGCAAGCCGACTCCGCGCAGCGCATGGTTTAACTCAACCATTTTAAATTCAGAAGCCGTACTCATCACCATAATGACATAGACCTCTTCTTTCTGTTGGCGGTGAGCACTCACACGCTCCGAACCGGTTTTAAGTGAAGCTTCGTCCGGGATGCCAAATTTAGGCTTTTCGTGGTCTGGCGCAACATAATGATACTCCTCATCGACCATACCGGGGTCATCAACAACCAATACATGATGTTTTGCGCCAGAGCCCTCTTGTGTATCGATATGAGGGGCTTTATCAGCGCCGTTTTCATGCACCTCTGGTAGTTCAAACTCTTGACCAAAAGAGAGCTTACCTTGATTTTCATCAATCTCTCCCGCTTCGGTAGATTCATCCCGGTTAAAACGCGCTTCAGTTGCTTCAGAAACGGGAATATGCGGATTACCTAAATCTTTGAGTGCTTGCGCTGCTTGTTTCTGGTGGGGAGTCCCCTCAACAACTGAAGCCGTTTTTTGTTCTGTCGTTGATTTCGCCTCATTAGAAGCCGGATCACGCGTTTTTTCAGGAGATTTTTTGACGACTTTGCGACTTCGACTAAGAAAGTATAGTCCCGCAATAACAACCACGGAAAAGATAAGCAGGACTTGCTGTAGCTCATTCATTTTAATACGACTCCAAAACAGGACTGCTCAAGGTGTAACAGGCTAACCAGCCATCGGCTACCAAGCGCGAGATAAATGGATAAAAAAGATTACCGAATTGTACCTTTTATCGCGCCTCTTTTTCTAGTCTAATGCCGCTTAATTAAGAATAATTTATGGCGTTTTATCCCATTCAACGGTAATGTGAATTAAAGTTGTGTCGAACGCACTTTTTTCCCGCGCTCATTAGCAAGCCCACTATAATTATAAGCCCCGTTATTAAATAACACGACAGAGCATTTTACGCAGTATGAAGCAGACACGTCTCCCAACTCCTAAGCCCCCTGTACAAAACACATCAAAAACCCTACTTGGCATAGATATTGGCACATCAGGTTTGCGCGCCTGTGTCGTTAAGAAGACTCAAGATGAGATGTTAATACTTGCCAGCACAGAAGTTCCGCTTGAAGCGCCGATTTGTCTATTAGGGTCAAGCTCAGTTACACAAAACCCCAATCTTTGGTTAACGGCGCTCCACCAACTTCTATTACAGCTGAGCCAATCTTTTAATCTGAGCTTAATTACCCACCTTATTTTAGATGCCACCTCTTCTACTGTTCTTCTAGGGGATTCTGAAGGCAACGCGTTAACACTGGCACGTATGTACAATGATCAACATGCAACGATACAAGCCAAAGACATTCAAAAATCAATCCCTCCTAAGACCCATACAGCTGCGGTAGGCAGCACCTGTACACTAGCTAAAGTGATATTGCTCTGTAATGAACACGATTTAGAGACCGACAGCCCTGTGATCATGCATCAGATTGATTTTTTAAATCATGCGCTCTGCGGGGCTTTGAATATCACTGATGAGAACAATGCCTTAAAACTAGGCTACGATTCGGTACATCAAATTTGGCCGGACTGGGTAGAAAAGCTCATCCAACATGCTCATCCTAAGCTCTCCCTACCAAACGTGGTTCAACCTGGGGAGTTTATAGGCTATATTCAACCAGAGTTTATGAACCAATATGGTTTCTGTCATGGCCTTGAGGTGTGCGCTGGTACAACGGATAGTATTGCAGGGTTTCTCGCCTCTGGCGCACAGGAAATAGGCGACATAACCAGCTCACTTGGTTCAACACTGGCTTTTAAAATGATCTCTGACCGCCCTTTTTTCTCGCCTAAAGAGGGAATCTACAGTCATCGCCTTAAAGGGGTTTGGCTGGTGGGGGGGGCATCCAATACCGGCGGCGCCGTATTAACGAACACCTACAGCCTTTCTGAAATAATCCAACTCCTTAAATACCTTGAAAAAAAAGGAGCTTCGAACAATCCCCTGCTTACGCACCAAAATGACGACTGCTACCCGCTTATCCAAGTAGGAGAACGTTTCCCTATCTCAAACCCAAACCTTAACCCCACCCTACCTGACAAGCCAAAAGACAGCTTACGGCCTGAAAATCAACAAGCACACATTCGATACTTTTTAGACCTCATTCAAGGCTTAATTAATATAGAGATTCTAGCGATAAAAAGACTCTCGGAATGTACTGGAACAGTGCCAAGCCGACTTTTTTCCGTGGGAGGAGGCATAAAAAACCCCCTCTGGATGGAGGGCCGATTCACGCAACTTCATCAACAATTTAAAATTAAAGCCGTCCCCTCTAAGCAAACAAACGCTGCTTATGGTGTGACGCTTTTAATTAAATAGCCAAACGAGCCATCTCGATTACGGTTCATTTACACCCGTTTTAGCAGGAATATATTCTCGCAGAGCCGATGCTTTATATTAGAATTTACTTTCTATACTCCCCCCCCACTTTACTGGAGACTCTATGTCGCAAACGATGACGACTCAAATGCTTATTAATGCGTTAAACCAAGGTCCTGTTGACTTTAAAACAGTGATAGAAACCATTGATACTGAATACCAATTCACGCCAAGTCAGTTTCAAAATGGCCAAACCAGCAATGCTGAAAACACCAATAATGGCTCTTGCAAAATTTTTGCCTTTGGACAGCTAAATAACCTCAGTGAACAAGCAACACTGAATGCTTTTGGCGATTTCTACACGCAAGATGTATTGGCGAACCCTGAGGGTGATGACCACCAAAACATTCGCAACTTCATGCAATCTGGCTGGAGTGGTATTCAGTTTGATAAAACAGCACTTAAGCTTAAATAAGTTTATTTTTTCCACAAAAAAAGCCCGACGTTTAAACCATTCCACCTTCAAGGAGGCCTGGTTGTTTTAAACGTCGAGCTTTGTCGAGCCTTTAAGCGTTAAACTGAACGCATAAAACCGTTCATTTTGACCTCTTTAAGAACTAACCTGCATGAATCTTTCTAACAAGCGCCATATCTAGATAAGTATGACCTGCTGCATCCCCTGCCAGTACGGTAAATGCATCATCTGCCTCACCCATCTGATCCAACACTAACTCAGCACCCGTAAAATCATCTTCTTTTGTGTACTCATTAATGGTAATAATCGTCTTTAGGTTTGCACCTGCTGAGGATTTAAACCCATTAATAGAGTCTTCAAATGCGATGGCATCATCTGCTGTTAGGTTCATCTGCTCAAGTGCCCAAACATAGATATCAGGCGCAGGCTTTTTGGCAGGCACAATATCACCCGCAGCAATCACTTCAAACCAACTTTCAGAGTCTGCACCCAAAGTGCTCTCTAGCAGTGCCGTCACGTTTGCAGGCGTTGTGGTTGTTACGATAGCCATGCGAAGACCTTCCGCCTTAGCTTCAGAAATCAGGCGCTCTACTCCAGAACGAAGTGGAATTTTACCTTCCGCCATCAACTGCTTATAAAACTCAGTTTTAGAGGCGTGTAAGCCTTTTACAAACTCATCATAATTATCTGGCTTTGCAAATTTTGTATTAAATTTTTCTAGATAAAAACGAATACGCTCTTTGCCGCCAGTAACCGCCAAAAGCTCACCGTAAAGGGATTCATCCCAACTCCAATCAAGCCCCGCTGCTTTAAACGCCATGTTAAATGCTGGGCGGTGACCATCACGCTCAGTATCAGCTAGGGTTCCGTCAACGTCAAATAGTACTGCTTGTAATGTAGCCATAATCATCTCTTTAATTAAATAGTTCGCAACGGATTTTCCATGATATACGACTGAATTTCAAGGAAAAACGGTCTACTAAGTAAATACCCCCATATGTTTTAAAGGGGTACGCATTAGTTTTTTTTGCTTGTTGCGCTTATATAAACCTGATATAAAACACCGTTATTAAAAAAGAGCGCTGCTTCTTGGTGAGAATACTGCCTTAATTTTTAAGGTAGCGGTTGCCAATAAGTGACCAAATAAGTAGTATAAATAATTGAGCGCTCTTAGTAGAGAATAGGATTTAGGAGAGATTTATGGAACAGCAAACAGACTTTATTGAAAACTACCCAGCTTATAAACCGACAAAAGGTGAAGAGTACATGGGACCTGATATGCTTGCCCATTTCAGAGAGAAGCTTAATGCTTGGAAGGCACAATTAATTGAGGAAGCGAATAGCACGGTTACTCACCTTCAATCAGACTCAGAAACACCAGCTGACCCAAGTGATCGTGCATCTCAAGAAGAGGAGTTTGCACTGGAACTCCGTACACGAGATAGAGAGCGTAAGCTCATTTCTAAGATTGATAAGTCATTAAACCTAATTGAGACGGGTGAATTTGGTTACTGCAAGATGAGCGGCGATGAAATTGGACTACCTCGCATGGAAGCTCGCCCAACAGCGGATTTAACCGTTGAAATGAAGCGTAAGCAAGAGATTCGTGAAAAGCAGGGTGTGGCTTAATTTAAACCGCAAGGCCTGCTTATTGATAAGCGATTCACTTCGTTAAGCAACATGATGACATTCAATGATGTTCTTAACGAAGTACCCCCCCCTCCCCCTCCATGACAGAATTCTAAACTGACTGAATGCTCTTTGAGAATTACTTAATGTTTCAGCGACCCTATTTCACTCTGAAAAGGCCCTTATTTTGATACTTTCCGAGCTTATCAATACGCTTTGCAACCCCAAAATATACCCCCATCCTGTTGAAGTCATCACCACCATTGAAACCCATATTTCGGTGGTCTTTCTAACAGGGGAATTTGCCTATAAACTTAAAAAGCCTGTTAATTTTGGATTCTTAGATTTTAGCCAACTCACCCAAAGAGCGACCTTTTGCCACTTAGAAATAAAGTTGAACCGTAGATATGCACCCGAGCTTTACTTAGGGGTAATTCCGCTCTATCTTGACGCCCATAAAAAGCTTAGCTTTATTCAAGCGACCCCCGACGACAAACCCGTAGAGTTCCTTGTTAAAATGCAGCAGTTCGAGCCAAACAATGTGCTCGGTCGCTATCTTAAAACCGAAGTACTGTCTGAACAGCAATCGTCACAACTTGCCTTTCAAATTGCCAATTTTCATATCAAAGCCACCTCTGTCAGCCCTGAACTGACACACGGCCAACCTGATGCTATCTTAAAGCCAATGCTTGATAATTTTACCAGCCTCAACGATCAGTTAGGCCAGTCCAATTCAGTCTGTTTTGATGAGCACTCCTATCACGAGCTCTCCCCAATACTAGACTCGCTTATGTCCTGGACACAAGCGGAGCATAAACGGCTTACCCCTCTTCTTATAAAGAGAAAAACCGAGGGCTATATAAAAGCCTGTCATGGTGATTTACATATTGATAACATCACTTTAATAGATGACAAGCCCACCCTTTTTGATGGCATTGAATTTAGCGAGACCTTTCGTTGGATAGATGTCATGAGTGATTTGGCTTTTCTATTGATTGACTTAGACTTTAGAGAGCAAAGGCCTTTAAAATCCCGCATACTCTCCCTCTACTTAAGCCGAACTAATGACTATAACGGGTTGAAACTATTAAACTTATACCAAGTTTACCGCGCACTCGTTCGAGCCAAAATCACTCTACTCAGAGCCTGCCAACTTCCTCAGGAACACCCTGAAATCACCGCCTTAAAGCAGGTCGCTCGTACCTATATACTTCAAGCACAGCAGTACACGCATACCGTAAGTTGCCCTAAGCTCATTCTATTACAGGGGATTTCCGGCTCTGGAAAAAGTTGTTTTTCTAATCAGCTATTGGACCATGTTGAAGCGATTACCTTGAGCTCGGATAGAATTCGAAAACATCTTTTTGGGATTCAACCGCTAGAACGCGTCTCAAAATCAGATAGGCAGCGCCTCTACTCTGCCAAGATGAACCATGACACCCAAGTAGCCCTCAAAACGTACGCAAAAGAGGTACTCTCGCTTGGATTTAACGTCATTGTAGATGCAACCTTTCTAAAACATGAACATCGACAGCCGTTTTATCAATTTGAGCTTAGAAAACCCCACTCAATACCGTGCGGAACTCGTTTAGGCTACACCTATCATCACATCTATATCCAAGCAGACCGTCAACTTGCACAACTCTCTATTCAACAGAGATCATTACGGAACGATAACCCGTCAGATGCAAATGCAGAGGTGATGACTCGCCAGATTGAAACCCTTGAAGCCCCTATTTTTAAAGAGAACAGCTTGACCCTAAAGGCTTCTCAACTGAGACAGTTTTTTCCAGAAGAAACGATTAAACAATT
>JAADDM010000142.1 GCA_013153955.1 Gammaproteobacteria bacterium
TGTTTCTCTGCTTGACTTAATAAGTATTCTGCTCTTGCGTGATTTCCGATGCTAAATGCAGCAATGGCGCGGGCGAAATATGCGTCAGGCAGTCGATGCAGGCTCTGGTAGGTTTCAGCCAGTTTTTTATAGGGCAAGTATTGATAGGGGAGCTGGCTGGCGTAGGTTTCAATAAGGGAGGCAGCCAATAAGGGGGTGTTTTGGCTTAATAGGAGGTCTGCATGGCGCATTAAGGTTGCCATGTCTGTAGGGTGCAACGCCTGTTGGTATTCCGCAATGTTAAGGGCTTGAGGGATGTTAATGCGTGTTTTTGCGTTCTGCTCTATAAAAAGAAGGCTGTACAAAGGGTGCTCTGGGTGTTCCGTAACGATGTTATAGAGGCAATTATTTTCAATTAAGGCATAATCGACATTGGCCTTGGATAGCGCTCTAAGTGTTTTTTGGTAGCATAAAATATTGTCGGTTAAGTGCGCCTCAAAGAGGGCTTCTTTAGGAGGTATGAGCCTAGCTTTGATGAGCGCTAGGTGGTCGGTTTTTTTTCTGTCTGGGCGCTCTGATAAATTCTCAGCCCGATTTTCGGCTTCTGCCAGTCGGTGGTCTGAGACGGGGTGGCTTCTTAATATTTCAGGCAGTGAAAACGTATTGTTGCGACTCTCTTGAGAAAGTTTTGCAAAAAACTGGCTCATTGCGTGAGGGTCGTAGCCCGTTTTATGCAGTAAAGTAATGCCAATCGCATCTGCTTCAGACTCATGTTGTCTTGAGTTTTTAAGCTGTTTCTCAAGGTTAAGTCCCATGCCGCCCATTAGCGTTGCCATGCCGGCATTGGTATCATGCATGCCAATTAGGAGAGCTGCAATAAAAGTCGCGATGCTGGTTGCGGTGCCTTCAGTGGCATTGTATTCGTAGCGCCTTGAAAGGTGGTTTTGAGTAACATGAGCTATTTCATGAGCGATCACAGAGGCAAGTTCATCCTCGCTTTTGACGGCTTGTATCAGGCCTGTATGGATACCAATGATGCCGTTGGGGCCGGCAAAGGCATTGATACTGTCATTTTGGACCACATAGAACTGAAAGTTTCGGTGGTTTCCTGTTTGACTGGCGATTTGGTGACCTATTTTACGGATGTAGCTAACCACTTCGGGATCATAGTTGAGCGTGAAATTTTGATGGAGTGCCGTCGAGAAGGCATAGCCTAGCTTTTCTTCTGTTTGCTGATCGTAGGTGACTAAATCGGGTGCGCCTAAATCGGGTAAGTTATCGACGCTGGCATGAGCTGGTGTGAGTGCCATAAAGATGACAAGAGAGAGCGCGTTCTGTAGCGGTTTATGAAGTATCATTTTATATCAGTCTTTATTCTCAAAATAGTCGGAAAATCAATGGGGAGGTCAGTCTGACCTTGCTCAGGTTATATTGTCACGAATTAATGGGGCAGAGTATTGATACACTATGGAAATTATTAGGGCGCAAGGCGCTAGAGTCAAATTCATTCTATACTTGGGAGGTGAATGTTTTATGGTAATTGAAGTGAATGCGAAAGGGATGGCCTGTCCAATGCCTTTAATTAAGCTTAAAAGAGCCTTGTCACAATACCGAACACAGGATGTTATTTTTAGGGTGCTGATGAGTGATAAGGGGGCGCTGCTCGATCTTCCTGCTTTTTGTAAGCAGCAGCTGTTAGATTGTAGGTTGCTTAAAACAGAGCCTGATATTGTGTTTGAAATTATCAGGCGGAATCCTCTTTGAAAATGGTAAGCCAAATAGAGTATGAAATGGGGAGAGTATGAAAAATAAAAATGAACCATCACAGTTTAGCTTAATTCAAACAAAAGGTAGCTTGGACTGGGCTTATCCCGCCTTTATTCTGGCCAGTACGGCTGCGACAATGGACAAAGAGGTTACACTGTTTTTTAGCTTTTATGGCTTGGAGTGTCTTCTAAAAGATACCCGTCGGCTTAGAGTCTCGCCTATCGGCAATCCTGCGATGAGGATTAAAAGTCCTGTTGGGCCTGCTTGGTTAAAAGCGATTGATTGGAATATCGTGCTTCCAAGTATTATTTGGACGTTGCCGGGGGCAGAGCGTTTAGCCACTTGGGGGTTTAACAAGCAGCTAGAACAGCAGGGCCAAGTTTCGATAGAAGCGTTAAGAGAGATTTGCTTAGAGTTGGGTGTCAAGATGACCGCTTGTCAAATGACTGTAGATTTAATGGGCTATGAAGCTTCAGACTTTATCGAGGGTGTTGAATTTGCAGGCGCGGCAACCTATTTTGCGCAGACAGCGGAGAGCCAAAACTTATTAATATAGTCTGCTCATTAACTTGAGGGCTTTCTGTTCTAGAAAGGAATTAAACTTTGCAAGCTGAAATAACTTGATAGAATGTTCAGTAATTAAAACTAATAGAAAAGTGGCGCTATGAAACCGTTTGAGAAAGGTATTTATCTTCTTCCTAATTTAATGACAACCGCAGCTCTGTTTGCTGGGTTTTATGCCGTTATTGCAGGGATTAATGGCGACTTTCAGCAGGGAGCGATTGCCATTTTGGTGGCGATGGTCTTTGATGGTTTAGATGGGCGGATTGCCAGAATGACGAACTCTTGCAGTGCCTTTGGCGCGGAGTATGACAGTTTGGCTGATATGATCTCTTTTGGTTTAGCGCCTTCCATTCTTATCTATCAATGGGCGCTACACGATTTTGGACAGTTGGGTTGGTTAGTTGCCTTTGTTTACACGGTTGCAGCCGCATTAAGATTGGCGCGCTTTAATACCCAAGTAGGTGTGGCTGATAAGAGATACTTTCAAGGCTTGCCGAGCCCCGCAGCCGCTGCGTTATTGGCCGGTCTGATTTGGGTTGTAGAAAGCAATTCGATGGATTTGGGTGTTGAGCCTTATGTGGCATTGTTCTTAACTGTTTTTGCAGGCGTATTAATGGTCAGTAACGTTCGTTTCAGCTCGTTTAAAGAGTTGAATTTAAAAGATAAAGTGCCCTTTGTTACGTTGTTGGTAATTGTTTTAGTCTTTGTCATTATTACGTTAAAGCCTGCCATGCTGTTGTTCTTTATTTTTGTGGGATATGCTTTTTCGGGGCCCATTTTAACACTGGTTACACTGAGGCAGAAGCGTCAGAAACGTCAGGTAAGAGGTGGGCAAAATGAGGCTGAAGATGAAGTTGTTAAAGTAGATTCAGCATTGAAAGACTGTGATCAAGCTGTCGTTAATACCGATGGCAGTGCTGCTGAAACGGCCGAAATGTTGAACGATGTACCGACGACCGATAAGGCAGGAGATAAGCGATGAAAGACCACCTAATTATTTTTGATACCACACTTAGAGATGGTGAGCAAAGCCCGGGTGCTTCGATGACAAAAGACGAGAAGGTGCGTATTGCAAAGCAGCTCGAAAAGCTAAATGTTGATGTCATTGAAGCTGGTTTTCCTGCGGCCAGTATAGGAGATTTTGACTCGGTATATGCTGTCGCCTCGGTGGTTAAAAATAGTACGGTGTGTGCGCTGGCACGAGCCGTTGAAAATGATATTGTTAAGGCTGGAGAGGCGATTGCTCCTGCCCAATCAGGCAGGATTCACACCTTTATTGCCACCTCTCCAATTCACATGGAGAAGAAGCTTAAAATGACGCCTGATGAAGTGGTCGATCGGGCGGTTTGGGCGGTTAAGCGAGCAAGAGACTTTACGGATGATGTTGAATTTTCGCCTGAAGATGCTGGGCGTTCAGAAGTTGATTTTCTCTGTCGAGTGATTGAAGCTGTCATTGATGCAGGCGCTACGACGATTAATATTCCTGATACGGTTGGTTACAATGTACCGGATCAATTTGGCTCTCTGTTTGAGGCCCTGATTGAGCGTATTCCAAATTCAAATAAAGCGGTTTTTTCAGCACACTGCCACAACGATTTAGGGCTTGCCGTCGCGAATTCATTAGCGGCAGTTTCAAATGGGGCGCGTCAAATTGAGTGTACGATAAACGGGTTAGGTGAGCGTGCGGGTAATACGGCGCTAGAAGAAGTTGTTATGGCGGTTAAAACACGCCAAGACATCTTTGATGTGGATACTCGAATTGTGACAGAAGAGATTGTGACCGCCTCTAAGCTAGTCTCTAATATCACAGGGTTTGCGATTCAGCCGAACAAAGCCATCGTAGGGGCTAATGCGTTTGCTCATGAATCCGGGATTCATCAGGATGGGGTGTTAAAACATCGTGAAACCTACGAGATTATGCGAGCAGAGGACGTAGGCTGGAGTACCAATAAAATGGTCATGGGCAAGCATTCTGGTCGCAACGCGTTTAAAACACGCCTTGAAGAGTTGGGAGTGGTGTTTGAAACGGAACAGGCATTGAATGAAGCCTTTGTCCGTTTTAAAGAGTTGGCCGATCAAAAGCATGAAATATTTGATGAAGACCTACAGTCATTAGTGACTGATAATGGTAATCAGAACTTAGAGAATGAAACCTATCGAATGGTTTCTTTGAAGGTCTCCACTGAGACGGGCGAGCTGTCTAAATCAGAAGTAACGCTGTGGATAGAGGGCAGTGAGTGCTCTGCTGTTGCTACGGGAAGTGGGGTCGTTGATGCGACATTTAAAGCCATTGAATCTCTTGTTAAGTCAGGGGTGACGCTGGAGCTTTACTCAGTGAGTAATGTTACGAATGGAACAGATTCTCTCGGTGAAACATCGGTTCGACTTGAGAAAGGGGGGCGCATCGTGAATGGTCAGGGGTCAGATACGGATATTGTGCTCTCCTCAGCAAAAGCCTACATTAATGCACTTAATAAGATTATGGCTGATTCGGTTAAGGCACATCCTCAGGCCGCAGTTTAAGTATGGCAGCGCTCTTTTAAAGGGCGCATGTTTTTGGTAAGTGTTTTTATCTCATTATCACCATTTCCGCTTGAGTGCGTACCCGTCTAGTGGATAGGCTTGTACGACACTTGTTAAGCGCCTCTATTGACGTCACGTCAGTATTTTATCTGGGTTATCTATGTCAAATTCTAAATTTTCATTGGCGCTTTTTGAGCAGCTTGGTGGAACGAACTGGTCGCTAAGGTCTGAAGCTGATTTTGTCTCTCTATCTAAGGCTGAATTGACTCATGCGGTTATTGATGAGGCTTCCAGAATTGTTGTGGAAGCCCCCTTTAAAGCTGTTGTTAATCTGAATGAAGGCCGGGAGTCTTCTGGGGTAAGTTCTGTTCTGGATTCGGGGAGTCGCATGAATGCTAATCCTGTTCTAGAATCACAGGAGCGTACAAGTACAGAGCCTAAAACCCGAGAAATTATTGTTTTAGGTAGTGGCTTAGACTCTGTTTGGCAGAATGAAAGTAACCAGTGTTGGTTGCTTTGGCAGAATATTATGCTGACCTTTGGCTGGGATGAGTCCTATGTTACTTTTTATGATACCGCGCACTTGGCGTCTGAAGAGATGGTCTTTACCACGATGGAAGAGATTATTGAGCAGGGGGTTGACTGGGTGTTGACCATGGATGAGTCACATAGTATTTCAGAGCAACTGGTAGAGGGGGTTCATGTGGTGACGGTGCCTGACTTAGAATCGATGTTATTTGATCCCTATTCAAAGCAGGCTTTTTATCAGTCAGTTGTCGCACTCTCTCCTGTTTCTCGTTAATAACACTTCTTTAAGGCTCTGCCGATGATTTTTAAGTCTTTGGTTGAGCTTTTTTGCACTAAGGCTCTTTTAGTTATGTCCGCACATTTTAGTTACCTTCAAACGATGCAGGAGTCAGATCTCTCTTGGGTTTTCTCTGTTGAGCAGCGTGCTTATGATTTTCCTTGGAGCATGAAGGGGTTTGAGAATAGTTTAGAGCAAGGGCTGAACTATCTGTTCTATTCGATAGAGGGTAAGGCACTTGGCTATTGCTGTCTGTTACCGGTGTTGGATGAGGCGCATATTTTAAATGTCTGTGTTGCGCCAGAATATCAAGGAAAAGGGATTGCCAGAGCGGCTTTAACGGCGATTTCGGATAAGTTACGAGAGCGTCGCTTTAATATAATTTTATTAGAGGTGCGCGAGTCTAATATGCCTGCAAGGCAGCTATATCGTCAGTTTGGGTTTACAGAAGATGGGGTTCGGAAAGGCTATTATCGTTCAAGTCTTTGGGATGAAGCGTTGATGGAGTTGGTGGATGCACGAGAAGACGCTATTTTGATGTCGTATCGTTTAAATGATTAGCTGAAGAGTTTAGCTAGGCCTAGCCAAATACAGGGTGTATTTGGCGGCACTGAATGGGCTGTGTAGGTTGACTAAGTACGTAGTTCTGAAGGAACTGTTTTAGCTAACGTTTGTGCCATCTCTTTAAATAACTTAGGATTGGCAGCCATAATATTTCCACTTTCTAGGAAGTTATCTCCACCTTTAAAGTCTGTGGCTAATCCACCTGCTTCTTGTACCAGTAATGTCCCTGCGGCGATGTCCCAAGGCTTTAAGTTAAACTCCCAGTAACCATCTACGCGACCACAGGCAACATAGGCTAAATCAAGTGCTGCAGAACCAGCTCTTCTTACGCCTGCTGTAGAGGTGATGAAGGCTTTTAAGCTGTTCATGTAAGCATCTAAATAGCTAAAATCATAGTATGGGAACCCCGTTGCAAGCATCGAGTTGTCCAGTGTTTTTTGATCACTGATACGAATGCGCTGATTGTTCAAAAACGCACCGCGTCCACGGGTAGCCGTAAACATCTCATCCCTGACAGGATCAAAGATAACAGCGTGCTGAATTTTACCTTTT
>JAADDM010000019.1 GCA_013153955.1 Gammaproteobacteria bacterium
GGGTTAGCTTACTGACCACCTAGTCATCTCTTACTTACCTAACACCGCTTTAAGCGCTGCTAAACAGAACAGTACTTTCTCTTTACGCGCACTGTCGCCCATTAGACCAATACGCCACACCTTACCGGCTAATGCGCCAAGGCCTGCGCCAATCTCTAGGTTGTAGTCGTTTAACAACGTACCGCGAATGGCTGCATCGTCTACGCCATCCGGAATAATCACTGAGTTCAGCTGCGGTAGACGTTGATCTGCTGCCACAACAAACTCCATACCCATCTCGGTTAGGCCTGCTTTAAGTTGCTCATGTGCTGCTGCATGACGTGCATGTGCTGCTTCAAGCCCCTCTTCCTGTAGCATCACTAATGATTCGTGCAGTGCATACAGTGAGTTAACCGGTGCAGTATGGTGGTAAGCACGCTTAGCGCCCTTACCCCAATAACCCATTACGAGGTTAAGGTCTAAGAACCAACTTGGTACTTTAGTCGAACGGTTGCGTACCTTATCAAGTGCTTTTTCGTTAAAGCTGATTGGCGATAAACCCGGTACACATGATAGACACTTCTGAGTCCCTGAGTAGATTGCATCAATGCCCCACTCATCTACTTTAAGCTCAACGCCCCCTAAAGAAGTGACCGCATCCACAATCGTTAGACAGTCATTGTCTTGTGCGATTTTACAAATTGTTTTTGCATCCGAGAGCGCACCCGTAGAGGTTTCAGCATGAACAAACGCCACAATCTTAGCATCAGGGTGTGCTTTACACGCCGCTTCTACTTTAGAAGGCGTAACTGCTGTGCCCCACTCATCGGTGACCACAATGGCTTCCCCACCAAAACGCTCAATATTCTCCTGCATACGCATTCCGAATACACCGTTGATACACACAATAACCTTATCACCTGGCTCAACTAGGTTAACAAAACACGCTTCCATCCCTGCAGAACCCGGCGCAGAGATCGGCATGGTTAAAGCATTTTCAGTTTGAAACGCGTATTTCAGCATCTCTTTAATCTCATCCATCATGCCCACAAACTGAGGGTCAAGATGACCAATCGTTGGACGCGCCATCGCAGACAGAACACGTGGGTGAATATCAGACGGCCCAGGGCCCATTAACGTACGAATTGGTGGGTTAAATGATTGCATAAATATCCTTTAAATATAAATTTGACTAGAAAATTGATTTGGCTCAATTATAATGGCAAGCAACTATGATATACAAGAGTTATAAAATGGATGTGATTGAAGCCCTAAAACGCGCCCTCTCAGAGAAGAATGTATTGGCCTCTGTTGAGTCTTGTCGCCCTTACGAGTGCGATGGCCTTTCTGCCTACCGCGAGAAACCGCTTGCGGTCGCATTACCCGAAACGGTTGAACAGGTTAAATCGGTTTTACGCATATGTAAAGCCCATAAAGTCCCCGTGATTACCCGCGGATCTGGTACAGGGTTAGCAGGTGGCACACTCCCCCTTAAAGACGGCATTGTCTTAGGGTTATCCAAACTCAGCGAAATCATCAAAGTCGATCCCTTACAACGTACCGCCGTGGTTCAACCCGGCGTACGCAATATCTCAGTCAGCCAAGCCGTTGAAAAATATGGCCTCTACTACGCCCCCGATCCCTCTTCCCAAATCGCCTGCTCTATTGGAGGCAATGTCGCGGAAAACTCCGGTGGGGTTCACTGCCTTAAATATGGGCTAACGGTTCACAACGTGCTCTCTGTCACCGTACTCAATATGGACGGCGAGGAGATGGTCTTTGATGAAAAAGATGATGGCATCGACCTACTCGCTCTATTAAATGGCTCAGAGGGCTTATTAGGGGTGATTGTTGAAATCAAACTTAAACTGCTGCCTAAACCCGAAGCCGCACAGTTAGTGATGGCCGCATTTCGTTCCGTCAGTGACTGTGCCGATGCCGTTACCAGCGTACTAGAGCAAGGCATTATCCCTGCAGGGCTGGAGATGATGGATCAGTTCTCAATTATCGCCGCCGAGGAGTTTGCCAAGGTCGGCTACCCTGTCGATGCGGAAGCCCTACTGCTCTGTGAGGTCGATGGCAGCCACGATCAAGTCCAGACAGATGCCCAGCGCGTTGCGGATATTTTAACGGGTAAAGGCGCATATCAAATTATCGTATCCCAAAGCGAACAGCAGCGTATCGATCTCTGGCAAGGCCGTAAAAATGCCTTTCCTGCCGTCGGTCGCTTCTCTCCTGATTATTACTGTATGGACGGCACAATTCCACGTAATAAATTGGCTTTTGTACTGGATGAGATTAACCGTTTGTCCGACAACTACGGCCTAAAAGTCGCCAATGTATTTCATGCCGGCGACGGTAATCTTCACCCACTGATTCTATACGATGCGAATAAACCCGGGGAGCTTGAGTTAACCGAAGACTTTGGCACAGAAATCTTAAACCTCTGTGTTGATGTCGGCGGTACCATTACAGGTGAGCACGGTGTGGGCGTTGAAAAGCTCAACTCTATGTGCCATCAGTACAACACGCCTGAATTAGAAATTTTTCACGGCATTAAAGCAGTGTTTGATGATACCGGGCTACTCAACCCTGGCAAAGCCGTGCCCACCCTGCACCGCTGTGCTGAAGTGGGTCAAATGCACGTTCATAATAATCAACTGCCTCATCCTCATTTGGAGCGTTTTTAATGTCCGTCGCCACACCACACGCAATCCAACAGTTTGCCGAACAAATTCAGCAAGCCAATGTGGATAAACAGACCATCCAAATTACCGGTAACAAAAGTAAAATTCCGCTGGGAACAGAGGACTTTAATGGTGAACCGGTTCAAGAGCTTAACATCTCAGACTACAGCGGCATCATTGAGTATGAGCCTGCCGAGTTGGTAGTAACGGTTAAAGCAGGAACACCTTTAAAAGAGCTACAAGCGGCACTTGCAGAGCGTAATCAGATGTTGGCATTTGAGCCACCTGATTATGGCAACTCCACCATTGGCGGAACTTATGCCGTGGGCTTAACCGGCCCCTCTAAACCTTTCCGAGGTGTTTTGCGTGATTTTATTCTCGGTGTAAAGCTGATTGATGGTCAAGGTCGTCAACTCGGCTTTGGCGGTAAGATGATTAAAAACGTCGCAGGTTATGATGTCTCACGCATGCTGGCAGGCTCAAAGGGCTCTATGGCACTGGTCACCGAGATGAGCATTAAAGTCATTCCATTAGCCCAAGAAGTAACCTACTGTATTGAAATGCCTGAAAACGAAGCCATTTTATTAATGAATAAGATGGCAGGAACGGCACTGCCCATGACCGGTGGCGCTTACTATCAAGGCCGTTTTTACTACCGTGTGGCAGGAGAACACCCAGCACAGACCAACCGAGTTGGGGTGCGTGAATGTACCAATGATATTTGGGTAACCTTAAATCCCTTTAGACCTGAACTGCAAGAAGGCGAAAAACTCTGGCGTGTGGATGTTGAAAGTACCAACCCAGCCATTGAGAATACCATCGCCGTCGGCATGGGCGGTACACGCCGTTGGGTTGCCAGCCCAAATAAACCTAACCACCCGTACGTGACCCTTTGGCAAACCAAATTTGCGCCTAGACATAATGACACGCCGCACGTTCAAAAAATTAAATTAGGGCTAAGAGATGTGTTTGATCCAAATCATATCTTTAAGCAGCTTTAACCGACTTTAAAGAATCACAAGCAGCCATTCGCCCCTAAAGAAACAGTAGCCAAACTATGCAAACAAATTTACCCAAAGACCTACTCGCCACCGAGCAGGGCCAAACCGCCGATAAAATTTTGCGCGCGTGCGTACACTGTGGTTTCTGCCTCTCAACCTGCCCAACCTACGGCATTTTAGGCGATGAGCTAGACTCACCACGAGGTCGAATTTATCTCATTAAAAGCGTGCTTGAAGGCAATCCTGTCAGCAAAGACTCGCTCAGCCATTTAGACCGCTGTTTAACCTGTCGATCTTGCGAAACCACCTGCCCTTCCGGGGTTGAGTACGGCCACTTACTCGATATTGGTCGAGAGGTAATGGAAGAACGTAGCCCTCGTAGCCTACTGCAACGAACAGTACGCTATGCGGTTCGTAAAAGCTTAACCACGCCTTGGTTCTTTAACCTGACCCTAAAAGTGATGCCGTTTTTAAGGCACTCACAAGCGGTACAATTTACGGTGGAAGAGCTTGCCCTTCAGCAGTCTTTAAAAGATCAAGATGATGCACTCAAATCAAGTGTTTTACTGCTCTCAGGCTGTGTGCAACCTGCCTTAGCGCCCAATATTAACCAGTCCAGTATTAAGGTATTAAACCGCTTAGGCTTACATGTCATCGAAACACCTCAGTCACAATGCTGTGGTGCGGTCGATCATCACCTATCAGGCGCACAGGATGCAACGGCTCAAATTAAAGCCAATATTGATGCGTGGTTGCCCTACCTTGATCAGGGCGTTAAAGCCATTATCTCCAATGCCAGTGGCTGTGGTGTGATGATTAAAGACTATCCGCACCTGCTCAAGGGCGATATAGACTACGCAGCTAAAGCCATTCGCATTGCCGAACATACCAAAGACATTTCAGAATTTTTACTGTCGCAAGATCTGTCTATCTTTACCCACTTTGATAACCAAAAAATCACCTTTCACTCACCCTGTACCCTGCAACATGGTCAAAAGCTACAAGGTGTGGTCGAAGAGGCATTGGGTAAACTGGGCTATCGAGTTAACCCTGTTAAGGATGCCCACCTCTGTTGTGGCTCTGCTGGAACTTACTCAATATTTCAGCCTAAACTCTCTAAACAGTTGCGCGACAACAAGCTAGACAATCTATTGGCACAAAAAACGCCGATTATTGTCACGGCTAACATCGGCTGTTTAATGCATTTACAAAAAGGCACAGAGACCCCTGTTAAACACTGGATTGAGTTGTTATAGCCCCTCAACAAAAATCAACAAAACTCATTTTTTAAAACAACCAGGCCTGGTTAATCCGCCTGAGTTACCCAAATATAACTTGAACCCACTCTCACCAGAAAACGGTTCACCTTATTAAGGATACGATTATGTCAGATATTGAAATTGCACAAAAAGCCAAGATGAAACCGATTATAGGCCTAGCTGAACAGCTATTTGGTATTCCTGCGGAGCATCTTGACCCTTATGGTCACTACAAAGCCAAACTCTCTTTGGATTACGTAGACCAAGTTTCACATAATCAATCTGAAGGTAAGTTAATCCTCGTTACCGCCATCAGCCCTACGCCTGCAGGCGAAGGTAAAACCACTACCACGGTTGGCTTAGGCGATGCGATGAACCGCTTGGGTAGGCAGCCTGGCGCACATGAAGGCAAAAAGACCATCATGTGCCTACGCGAGCCATCACTCGGCCCGTGTTTTGGGATGAAAGGCGGTGCGGCTGGCGGCGGCTACTCACAAGTTGTCCCGATGGAGGACATTAACTTGCACTTTACCGGTGACTTTCACGCGATTGGCGTAGCCCACAACCT
Source organism: Gammaproteobacteria bacterium (assembly GCA_013153955.1). Taxonomy (GTDB): domain Bacteria; phylum Pseudomonadota; class Gammaproteobacteria; order Thiomicrospirales; family Thiomicrospiraceae; genus Thiomicrorhabdus. The sequence goes on from JAADDM010000019.1 coordinate 5,495, forward strand.
ACTCTCTGCCATGATTGATAACCACATCAACCACGGCAATGCCCTAGGCATTGATTCACGCCGCATTAAATGGAAACGCGTCGTAGATATGAATGACCGCGCCCTACGCGCCATCACCGTCGGTCAAGGCGGCCCTGCCAACGGCTACCTGCGGGAAGATGGTTTTGATATTGTGGTCGCCTCAGAGGTCATGTCTATTCTCTGTTTAGCCACCAACCGTGCCGATTTAAAAGAGCGTCTTGGTCGTGTCGTCGTCGCCTACAAAGCCGACCGCGTAACGCCAATCTATGCCAGTGACATCAAAGCACACGGTGCAATGGCGGCGCTGTTAAAAGATGCTATTAAGCCAAACATCGTGCAAACGCTTGAGAACAACATCGCCATTGTACATGGCGGCCCTTTTGCCAACATCGCCCACGGCTGTAACTCTGTTACCGCCACCCAAACCGCTCTAAAATTGGCCGATTATGCCATTACTGAAGCGGGCTTTGGGGCAGATTTAGGCGCAGAGAAGTTCATAAACATCAAGTGTCGAGCCTCCAACATCACGCCCTCTGCCGTGGTCTTGGTTGCCACCGTCCGTGCGCTCAAGTTCCACGGAGGGGTTGAGAAAGATCACCTTAACCAAGAGAACTTGGCCGCATTAGAAGCGGGCTTTGTCAATTTAGAGCGTCACTTACACAATATTACCGAAAACTACGGCCTCCCTGCCGTGGTCTGTATCAACCACTTTACCTTCGATTCAGATGCCGAAACCGCGCTGTTACAGGAGAAGTGTGAGGCTCTTGGCGTGAAATGTGTCGTTTCAAAACACTGGGCAGAAGGCGGTGCAGGGGCAGAAGAGCTTGCAGAAGCGGTGTTAGAGATTGTCGATAACCGTGAGCCAGGTTTTAACTACCTGTACGATGACTCGCTGCCACTATGGGAGAAAATCGAGACCATCGCCACCAAAATTTACGGGGCAAAACAGATTACTGCCAGTGCCAAGGTTAAAATAGAGCTGGCCAAGCTTCAGGAAAACTATGGTTCACTGCCAATCTGTATGGCAAAAACACAGATGTCCTTCTCAACCAACCCAATGGCAAAAGGCGCACCGAGTGATCATACGGTTGAAATCAGCGATATCAAATTACAGAATGGCGCAGGCTTTATCGTCGCCATTGCAGGCAATATGATGACCATGCCGGGCCTGCCTAAAGTGCCGACCGCAGAGCGCATTGATATTGACGATGATGGCGTAATTAC
>JAADDM010000270.1 GCA_013153955.1 Gammaproteobacteria bacterium
GATGCCGCAAACCCTGTTCAAGATGTAGCCGGTCAATATGGAACGTTTAGCCTTAACTTTATTACAGGCGACTACACCTACAGGCCTACCAGCTTTATCTCACATATAGAGACAGTGCAGGTAGCGATTGTAGACAATGACGGAGATACCTTAAACACCGTCCTGTTAGACATTAACGTAGTGTACGACGCCAGCTTAACTGGCGCGCCGATTATTACAGAGCTAGACACTACCGTTGTTGAGGACGTTTCACAAATAATTGGAACAGCCATCGACAATGATGGCAGCATTACAGCCAGCACACTGACAGCCACAAATGGTTCAGTTAGTCTAGATGCCAGCGGTAATATTGTGTACACCCCTAACTCAGGCTACATTGGGTCAGATACCGTTAATGTATCGGTGACCGATAATGATGGCAATACAAGCACACAAGATATTATCGTGGAAATTTCAGCAGGGTCAGACTTAACAGAAGTGCTAGATGCTTCACGAGTCGTGAGCTGGACATTTGATGGCAATGCAGATGACACCGCCAATAATGGCGCAGTCGCAGATGACGGTACGCTACAAAATGGCGGCACAATCAGTGGTGGAATATTAACGCTTGATGGTGTGGATGACTATGTCTCTATCGCAAACAGCAGCGACATCAACCTAGGAGAGCATGACGCCCGAACCATCTTCTTTACCTTCAAAGCAGATCCAACAGGTGCCAATGCAAATCAAGTCATCTTTGAAGAGGGCGCAGGTTCAAGAGGCCTCGTCGTTTACCTAGATGAAAATGGCAAAATAGGTGTTGGAGGCTGGAATAAAAACGAAGCCGGTTGGACAGGCGATTGGATTGTTGATACAGCAGGGCCAGACTTACGTGATGGCGCTTGGCATCAAGTTGCACTAGTGCTCGACGGAGGTCCAGATGTGAATGCCGTTGATGGCAGCATGACAGGTTACATAGATGGTGCAGCATTTGGCGCCTCTACCGCCAGTCAACTATGGGGACATGCAGGAGATGTTCGCATAGGATCTGCCAACGGAACACTGATTGATGACCAGAGAGTAGATGATGCCTTCTTTAAAGGTGATATTGCAAAAGGTGAAATTTATGACACCGTTCTAACGGCAAGTCAAGTAAGTGAAGTCTTCGATTTAAGTATACAATCGGGCGTACTCATTGATGGTGTCGTCATTGGTATTGAGTACACAACCTCATCAGGTGCATCCGGTGTAACCGATGAAGATGGCGGGTTTGAATACTTAGAAGGCGATATTGTTACCTTCACAATCGGTAACATCGTACTTGGTTCACTCGATACAGACCTAATGACAGGGGATACCAGCTTCCTACAAGATCTTGCAGGGGTTGGTTTAACGGACCTAAACGACGAATATCTAGAAAACATGGCCGTCCTCTTACAATCTCTTGACAGTAATAACAATGCCTATGATGGTATTGTCATTACAGACGGAGTTAAAGAGGCCTTCTCAGATGAGAACTTTGACCTGAGAACGCTTTCAGAGACAGATCTTGCAAGTATCTTGGCTGATAATGGCTATACTGCCGTTACTGAAGATCAAGCAATGCAACATGTTAAAGATATGCTAATTGAAAATGCAGGTATGGTAGAGTCCGACTTTGATGAACGCATTACCGACATTGATTTAGATGACGTTAATGACTCTGACGAAGAGAGAGATTCAAAAGGCCCGCATGACTCTGATGAAGAGAGAGGCTCAAAAGGCCCGCATGACTCTGATGAAGAGAGAGGCTCAAAAGGCCCGCGTGACTCTGATGAAGAGAGAGGCTCAAAAGGCCTGCATGATTCTGACGAGGTTATGGATTCTGGTTCTATTGAAATAGGGAACTTTATGTATGGTACATTTGAAGAGGAAGCATTTGATATCCTAGCCGTTGAAACGACGCACATTTCTGAATATGAAGCGGATCCACTCGATTTAAGTGAAGTTATTTTAGACAACTCAGTGACCGAAGAGTCGCTCAGTGACTACCTTGACTTTGGTAAGGTCGAGAGCGATGAGCAAGAGGATGAACTTGCACTAATCGTCGATGCAGACAGCGATCACGATGCAAATGAAGAATCAGTCACGCTCTATATTCAAGACTCTGTTTTAGATGAAAACAACATCGATGATATGAACATTGACTTTCAGAATGACTAACCTTTAACCATCGCGTAAAGGGGGATGATAAGCCCCCTTTTTTTATATTTTAACTGGAATGGAGACCGCAACACATGTCTAAAGGTGTGTTAGAAATGTTAGAAAATCAGGATGATCTAACGGCGATTAAACAAATCGGCCAAGGGGATTTTTCATCTGTTTATAAGGTTAAGAAAAAAGACAGCCAAGGTAAGTCTAATCAGGTTGTACGCGTGATTCACGAAATCAGTGACCACCAATCCCTTAAACGAGAAAAAGACCTTTTGAATTATCTAAACCAGTATTCAGAGTTTGCGCACTTTAATGAAATGCGTAAGGTTGGCTTCTATTACTTGCAGTTTTTTGACTATAAGGGCAAGCGTAATTTAAAACAGCAAATTACAAAAAAGGGAACGCTATCCGCAAATAAGGTACGTAAACTGTTAAGTAATATGATCTCAATCCTAGAGAAAGTGCACGCGCTAGGCTTTATTCATGGAGACATTAAACCAACCAATATTGTGGTCGGTAAACAGCAGTTTTTCTTAATTGATTGGACGCAAGCCATTCCCTCTTTAAGTTCATATGACACGGAGATGCTAACAGGGGATAAGCGTAATACGCCTCCCGAACGCTTAAATGGTCAGTTAGAGGACAAAGGCGATATTTACGCGCTTGGTTGCACGCTATATTATGCCTTAACGGGCAAGCATATTTATCGTTTAGACAAGGTCGAAAAAACCGCAAAACAACTTTGGGCAACGGTACACCACAGTCCCTATAAACTAAATAAACTACCTATATTTTGGCGTTATTTAATTATTTGGATGACTCAAAAAGATCCTAAAAAGCGTCCAGATTTATTGGCATTAAAAGCGTGGTTAGAAGATGTAACCGTCCCCGACTGGGTGCGTAAAACCTCTCTAAAAGTCGATAAATCTTTCCCTCATGATGCCATGGCACAGCTTGCCGATGAACACTACATGTACCCCATCTTTAAGCAAGCATTGCAATATGAAAAGTCAGGAGATCTGCAAATGGCATTTAATCTCTATGAAAATTGCGCTTTCAGAGGCTATTCGCGTGCAGAGAATAATATTGGTCTGATGTATGAGCAGGGCGAGCCAGTACAGCAATCCTTTGCCATGGCCGCCAATATGTATCACCACGCCTTTAAAAAAGGCAACCCCTTTGCCGCCTACAACCTTGCACGCCTCTTTCAAACAGGTTCGGGGATGGAGATTAATGTAGAGCAAGCCTTTAAGCTTTACAAGTTCTCGGCGCTGAGAGGAAACTTAAAAGCCCAAAATGCATTAGGCATCATGTATCAGCAAGGAGAGGGAACCGCAGTTAATTTAGCACAAGCTAAATTTTGGTTTGAAATGGCAGCCATTTATGGCAATAAACAAGCTAAAAAGAACCTCAAGGCACTGACAGAAAGCGGCTAGTCGACCTGAGCGTGTAAAATACTTACTCCTCTTTAATGATGAGCCTGCTTCAGCAGGCTTGTAAAACGAACAAGCCATTCATACAACACTGGCAACCCTGCCTGACTCACCGCTAAGACCTCTTTTAAAGAGTAAGCATCTAAAGGCATTCTTGCACTGGCACACGCAATCTTTATAAGGTAAAGCATCTCCTCCTGCGAAAACTGCTCATTGATTGTAAACGACGTTATTTTGGCAAGCAGGGCCGCTTCCAAAATAGGCATCCATAACGCGATAGGTACATTATGCGCTTCTAATAATGGATGATCGGGTACCGCCCCTTGCCACGAAATTAACAGCTCCGAAAGCGGCATTACGGTGAGTAAGTGTTCCGCGACATCCCTCGCGTGGGGCGGCAGTTGTTGCAGAAGTCCTTGTTCAGGAAGGGGTTCGATTAACAGTATTATCACCATCAAGTTAAGGGTTTAATAGAGAGATCAGCCCAAAAGCAAAGGGCTTGAACTCAAAGTAGGGTATTATATTTTAAAAGCCATCAAAATTTCTTACGCCTTTAAACAGAATAGCTTTACTCATCACGAGAGAGTAAAGCCTGTTAAACCATCGGTTATTAGAAAGGATTGCTTTTACAGAATATTGACTTAAAGGACGCGCATGTCAGACCATCCACTTGCCCATTATTTAGATACCGTTCCAGACTTTCCAAAGCCAGGGATACTTTTTAGTGATATTTCTCCCTTGTTAAAGACGCATTTTGTCGAGACGATTGATGCCATGAGTGACTTATTCACCAGTGAAGAGTGGCAGAACATTGATTGTCTTGCTGGTATCGAATCTCGAGGCTTTATTTTTGCATCAGCGTTAGCATTTAAGCATAACAAAGGCTTTATTAAGATTCGCAAGCCGGGCAAACTGCCCAATGTATTTGCATCGGTAGACTATGGCCTAGAGTACGGCACAGACAGTTTGCATATGCAAAAAGGGGATAACAGCAAAGTACTGATTTTAGATGACCTCATTGCAACGGGGGGGTCAATGGGCGCTGCGGCAGAGTTGTGTGAAAAGGTCGGCTATCAGGTGATGGGAATGGCCTGCCTAATTGACTTAGCAGCCCTAAATACATTTACCTATAAAAATATGAGTGTACGTTCCGTTATTCAATTAAATGAATAAAATACGGTGCATTTTAATTTAAGGCCTTAGGCAAGGATGTCGATATGCAAGTCCCCAGATTAACCAAAAGTATTTTCTTAGATCAGTTTATCTTTATGCAGCTGATAGGCTTTGTGATTGGCCTATTAGCCCCTTTTTTCTGGCTTTGGAATGGGATTCCAGCAGAATACGTGATGACATGGCATTTCTTTATTACGGCACAGTTAGCGGGTCAAACCGTTGGCTTAGTTAGTTTTTTGCTGATTTCAACCGTTGTGCGTCCGCATTTAAAACTGCTTGCACTCAAGATGAAAGACATTGCCGATGCGCTTGATAAAAAAGCCCTGTTAGGGTCAGAAGGGCGTAAATGTGACGAGCGTTTGTGCCAAATAGAGACGGTGTCTAAAGATGAAATAGGCGTAAGTGCGCAGGCCTATAATCAAATGTTACACGCCTTAATTCAGTCGCATGAAATAGAGCGGGTTTACACCAGCCTTTCAAAGGTAATGTCTGAAAACTTAGAGCTGTCGACCCTATCAGATGAAGTGTTAGCCTTGCTGATTGCCTCGACCCATATTGATGCGGCGGCCATTTTAATTCGTCAAAATGGTGTATTAACATTAGCTGCAACTAACGGCATCAAAGATGCAGAATCACTAGGGACTCATACTCTCCTCACTAAGGTTGCAAAAACAGGCGTTGCCCACAAAATTACGCTGCCTAAAGAGATCTATCTAGAAGGTGTTTTAGCGCACTTCAACCCCTCTGAAGTCTTTATTGAACCGATTGAGTTTAAAGAGGAAATTTTAGGCGTTTTGGTGACCGCAACGGGAAAATCTGGCGCAGATGAACGCACCGAGCAGTTGATTAAATTATTTAGTCGAAGCGTTGGCTTAGCGATTAATAACGCCTTAACGCATGAAAAGTTTCAGGAACTGGCTGCCGTAGATGGGTTAACAAACATCTATAATCGTCGTTTTGGCATGGAGCGATTAAAAGAAGATTATGCCCGCGCAGTACGGGATCAAACGACACTGACCGTGGTCATGGTAGACATAGATCACTTTAAAAAGGTCAATGATACCTATGGCCATTTAGTGGGTGACAGAGCCATTGTCTTAACCACAAGCATTTTAAAAAATTCCCTGCGAGATGGCGATATTGTCATTCGTTATGGGGGAGAAGAGTTTCTAATGATCTTGCATGGTGCTACTGCTGATAACGCAGTTAAAGTGTGTGAGCGTATTCGCAGTGATATTCAAAACGCTGTGTTAAAAGAACAAAGTGAACCGATCCAGCTAACCGTTAGCATGGGGGTTGCCACTTATCCGGATCAAGCCACTCAAAATGAAGTCGAACTGATTAACCTAGCCGACCAAGCACTCTACCATGCTAAGAAAACAGGCCGTAATAAGGTTGTTCATTATCATAAGATGGCAGATAAAGGCTAACCCTTAGCCCGAGTCAGTATATCGTGTTCTCTCGCTGTTCTGTAGCGCTTTAAATACGCCTCAATACTGAGAGAGCCAACCCACTTCAGCCTTGCTCAAAGCTCTAAATTGGCCAATGGCTAAAGTCGCTTCCAAAGTAATCTCCCCCACCTCTTCCCGATGTAAATTGACTACTCTATTCCCGACCGCGGCAAACATCCGTTTAACTTGGTGATAGCGTCCTTCATAAATGGTGAGTCGACAGTGCGTACTTGAGATAACCTCTATCGGAGCGGGTGTTGTGGTGGTATTTTCTGAGGTGAGATAAATGCCTTTCCAAAAAAAATCAGCTGTTTCAGGAGAGAGTGGGTAAGCCGTTTCAACCAGATAAACTTTGGGTATCTTAGCTTGATCAGGCGATTTTAACTCGGTGAGTTTACGTGACCACTTGCCGTCATTGGTAAGGATAAGCAGGCCTGTGGTCGCGCGATCTAAGCGGCCAGCAATATGCAGCCCTGTTGTCTCAACACCCT
>JAADDM010000047.1 GCA_013153955.1 Gammaproteobacteria bacterium
GGCGTATTAACGCCCTATCTTATCTTTTCAGCACCTTCTTTATATCAATTTTTCGACCTTGAAATCTTGCTTCTAGGTAAAGTTTAGGCTTGGCCGTATTACCGGTTGCGCCAAGTGTTGCAACCTGCTGACCAGCCTTAACACGATCACCCTCTTTAACGAGAAGCGCACTATTGTGTGCATAGATAGACATGTAGCCATCATCGTGCTTAACCACGGCCATCCAGCCATAATTGATAATACCGTTTCCTGCATATACGACCTTACCGGGTGCAACCGCTCTAACCGCTTGGCCTGGTAAGCCATAAACCTCAAGAACAGACATACCTGCATTGTCTCTTACAAAACGGTAGCTCAACTGTTTATGGGTAGGCCACTGCCACTTAAAGGGCTTGCTTTGAGCGCTCGATGTTACGACCGGTACGGGTTTTGCCACCGCGCTTGCCGTTCTTGAAGCAGGTTTAGATAATGTACGTACAACAGGCTTCACTACGGGGGATTTAACCACCTTAATGACAGGCTTGCTCGAAGCCTTTTTAATCGTCTGTTTATCGGGCTTACTTACTCTCTTTTTCCCATCAACACTTAAGGATTGAGGCGTAACACCATTCAAACTTAAGATTTGATTTACATAGATAAAATAGGGAGGGAGTAAATTATTTGTTTTAGCCAAATCGCGCATTCTAACGTGACAACGCAGTGCAATGCCGCTCAAGGTATCACCCGAAACAACTTTATAATGAGCACCACACACTGATTCTGATGGCACAGACGGAGCTACCTTAGAGGCCATTGCGTGGCTATTGCTCCCCCTTTCTGGGTACTTAGTTAATGAGTTACACCCCGACAACCCCATAAAACTCACTGCAATCAGACTCATTGAAAGGGAAGAAAATGAAAGCGACAGGCCTGCTTTAAATGTATTTTTATATGTACTGCTTGTAGACATGACTAACCTTTAATAGAGGATCTATGGCAAGTATCCATTTTAATTAATTCAATAATGCTTATTACGATTTAAAGTAAACTTTATAAACAATATAGCTCACAATAAGTAGCACAACGCCCCAGCCTAACCAGTCTACCCACTTTCTTATTGAGGCTTCCATTCTTGCTCCCCCCCATTTCATAAGGCCAGCAACTAAGAAGAACCGCGCGCCACGGCCAATAAATGAAGCGATGATAAAGGGAACCAAGGCCATACCACTTGCCCCAGCTGTCACCGTAAATAACTTATAAGGCACAGGGCTAAAACCAGCTATAAAAATAATCCAAATGCCATATTCTGCAAAAAAGGCCTCAACCTCTTCCATCTTATGCGCATAGCCGATGGACTCAATTAAAGGTAGAACAGAGTCCATCGCCCAGTAACCAATCGCATACCCTAACAACCCACCTAATAGTGAAAAAATCGTTGTAATCCAAGCAAAGTAGAAGGCCTTTTGAGGATTTGCTAAACTCATGGGCATCAGCATGACATCGGGCGGAATCGGAAAAAAAGAGGACTCTGCAAAGCTCATGCCCCCCAAGTAGACAGGGGCTTTGGGATGTTTTGACCAGCCTAAGGCTTTTTCATACAGGGTACTAAATAACTTCACACTTCCACTCCTTGCTTCATTGGCACAAACATCACCTCTCCCAAACAGGTTTTAACCACCCCATCACGGGTTTTCTCAAAGCCATAGAGCAGCTGTTTTTGCTCGCCTATCGGCATGACTAAACGCCCGCCCATATTTAATTGATTTAATAATTCTTCAGGTAATTCAGCAGGCGAGGCCGCAGAAATAATGGCATCAAACTGAGGCGTTTTCTCTGTGCTCAGCTCAACAGGCCAGCCCCAATGTCCATCACTGATGCTAAAAGTGACATTCTCCAATTTCAATTTTGAAATAACCTCTTGCGCCCTCACTGAGAGAGGGGTAATACGCTCAACAGAGAATACTCTATCAACCAATAACGACAAAATAGCCGTTTGATATCCAGAACCCGTACCAATTTCTAATACCTTATGAATCGGTTTCTGTGCTCTATCGGCCAATAACCACTGGGTCATCTTACCGACAACCCAAGGTTGAGAAATCGTCTGACCATATCCAATAGGTAGTGCAGTATCTTCATAGGAGCGACTGGCCATCGCCTCATCTAAAAAGAGATGACGTGGTACAACCCGCATAACCTCCAATACTTGAGCATCCGTCACGCCTAACTCAACCAAGCGATCGACAAGGCGGTTTCGGGTTCTCTGTGAGGTCATACCAAGCCCTTGGTATTGTTCAAAGGCTAAATTTGGATAGTTAATTTTCATGCGTTGCATTATGCCCTATATGAGGGAGTTGAAAGAGAGAGTTGGGGCGACTTATCCGTTGATTATTTCAGAAAGCAGCGTAACTTAATAGCCTGTTAAACAGCACTTTCTGTAGCCCAGTCTTCTAGCACTGACATCATTTGGTAATTTGTTAGGTCAATTTTGAGGGGGGTAATCGAAGCATATCCCGACTCTACTGCCGCAAAGTCCGTTCCCTCACTTGAATCAGACGCCTTTCCCGCAGGCCCAATCCAGTGAATAGGTAAGCCTCGCGGATCATTCTGACTCACAATAGGTTCAGATACATGCCGACACCCCAGACGAGTGACTTTAATACCTTTTAAATCACTCAAAGGCACATCAGGCACATTAATATTAATCACAGTATTGGATGACAGTGCTAACTTAGGCAAGTCTTGTAAAAAGGTTAAAAGCACATGAGCAGCTGTCTCAAAGTGGGTTTCACCACACAGGGAGATAGCGATTGATGGCTTACCTAAGAAGCGTGCTTCTGTTGCAGCAGCAACCGTACCTGAGTAGATAACATCATCCCCCATATTGGCCCCTGAATTAATCCCGGACAGTACAATATCAGGTTGATAATCAAGCCCTCCATTCACCCCAAGGTGAACGCAGTCAGTCGGCGTGCCGTTCACGCTAAATACCTTACAGCGTTCATCTTTTACACTAGAAGCGTGCTCATGCAATCTTAAAGGTTCGAGCAAAGTTAAAGAGTTACTGGCCGCACTGCGATTACGCTCTGGCGCCATAATTACGAGACTTTCAAAATCCATTTCTCGCTGAATCGCTGCAAATAGTATTTGGATGCCTGTCGCAAAATAGCCATCATCATTAGAGAGAAGTATTTTCATCATGTAGAATAGCCTTTAGACTCAAAAATAACGAGCACAAAAGACTGTAAGCCCTTAAACTAATTTTAATATGAAAGAATTATATAGTGTCAAAGATGACAGAAGAAGATAAATCAGTATTTCTATCCGCTGTATCGGATGTTACGCCTATTCGGTCAGCAAAACAGGTAAATGAGTATAGCCAACGCCAAACGCAAGCACGCATTAAGTCTACACTTAAAAAAGTTCGAAAAAGTCAGTTTGAGGTTGATATCCCTAAGTGCGCCGAACGCTCAGAGCGTACAAATAGACCGAATAAAGTAGGCCCTTTTGAAAAAATAATGTATCACCAAAAAGGCATACAACTGCAAACTTTGAGCAGACTTAGAAAAGGCGAATTAAGGGCTGAAGGCGTGCTTGATCTGCACGGCCTAACGATTGAAAATGCTGAACCCCAAATACTCTCATTTGTGAATGAAGCCCTTCAAAACAAAAAAAGAGTGATTCGCATCATCCATGGCAAAGGCTACAATTCAGACGAGCCATTTCCCGCCCTTAAAAACTTGGTCAATCAAACCTTACGCTCGATTATTCCAATCATTGCCTTTTGCAGCGCACCCGAAAAAGAAGGCGGTACCGGTGCTGTTAACGTACTCCTTAAAGCACAAAGGGCGTAAAGAGAACTCTCTTTACACCCTATAAAAAACTGCTGTCTTGGCGACTAAGGCGCTCTATAAACCCACTACTTTTTCGTTAATTCAACCCCCTGTTCAGAAGGGGAATTTACCACAGGTTCAGACTGTAGCGCAATCACTTTAATAAACACTTCATCCTTTTTAACCATTCCAAGCGTTTGCCGAGCAATGGTTTCTATTGATGAAATATCAGATTGTAAATGGGCTACTTTCTGAGCCAATAAGGCATTCTCAAGCCTTTGTGACTCAAGGGTGTACTCTAGTTTAGCCAGCTGTTCCTGCAACGAAAAAAGCTCACCTATCCCCCCTTCCGAGGAGAGTAAGCGAGCTTGCAGTATGAGAATAAGGAGAGCCAATCCAAGATAAATCTTTTTCATTAAGCTTCCCTTATCCCATCTTTACCATGCAAAACAGATCAATTAGATCTATTTCTTTAGGTTGTAGAAGGCATCCATACCAGGATAAACGGCATCTTCACCCAACGCTTCTTCAATACGTAAAAGCTTGTTGTATTTAGCAATACGATCTGTACGAGATAGAGAACCCGTCTTAATCTGGCCAGCACCTGTTGCAACCGCAATGTCTGCAATAACCGTATCTTCTGTTTCACCAGAACGGTGAGAGATAACCGCTGTATAACCCGCATCTTTGGCCATTTTAATCGCTGCAAATGTCTCTGTTAAGGTACCAATCTGGTTAATCTTGATTAGGATAGAGTTACCAATGCCTTTATCAATTCCTTCTTGAAGAATTTTAGGGTTTGTCACAAACAAATCATCTCCGACAACCTGTAAACGGTGACCGTCTTTCTCTGTTTGATACTTGAAACCATCCCAGTCAGACTCATCTAGACCATCTTCAATAGAGATGATTGGGTACTTATCAACCCAGCTAGATAACAGGTCAACCATCTCTTCAGACGTTAACGTTTTGTCTTCCGAACCAAGATAGTACTTACCATCTTTATAAAGCTCAGAAGATGCCGCATCCATTGCAATCATAATGTCTTTACCAGCAACATAACCCGCTTTCTCAATCGCTTCAAGGATGACAGTAATCGCTTCTTCGTTAGACTTAAGATCTGGTGCAAATCCACCTTCATCTCCTACCGCAGTGTTATAACCCTTAGCACTTAATACTGACTTAAGGGCATGGAACACTTCTGAACCATAGCGAATCGCTTCAGCGATGCTCGGAGCACCAACAGGTACAATCATAAACTCTTGGAAATCAACTGAGTTGTCAGCATGCTCACCACCGTTGATGATATTCATCATTGGAACAGGCATTTGGTAGTTATCAGTCTTTAGGTAAACAAACAGAGGAATCCCTTTAGAAGCAGCTGCTGCTTGAGCCGTTGCAATAGAGACAGCAAGAATTGCGTTTGCACCTAGACGACCTTTATTCTCAGTGCCATCTAAATCGATCATTACCTGATCAATTGCAGCTTGGTCTGTCGCATCTTTACCAATTAAAGCGGTTCTAATATCTTCACGAATGTTATTAACAGCCGTTAAAACACCCTTTCCACCGTAACGAGAAGCATCACCGTCACGTAGTTCAATCGCTTCGCGAGAACCTGTTGATGCACCTGAAGGAGAAATTCCTCGACCAAAAGCACCACATTCAAGAATGACATCCGCTTCAACAGTTGGGTTCCCACGAGAATCAATCACTTCACGGGCTTTAATATCTTTAATTAATGACATTTTTAACTTCCTATACTTATCAATTATTTATGTTTAATTTTGTTTATTGTACTACGAGTATGTGACATATAAATGACATGTCACAGACCTTTAAATTTGTGATTACAAAGTGTCTTCAATAAATCCACACTGCTTAACCACATCATCCAGCGCTTTCATTGTCTCTAAAAGCGGCTTAAGATTACCTAAAGGCCACATATTAGGCCCATCACTCAAGGCTTTTTCGGGGTTAGGATGCGTCTCCATAAAAATACCAGACACGCCTGCCGCAATCGCGGCCCTTGCCAGAACTGGCACCATCTCTCTCTGTCCACCTGAAGTCGTTCCATTACCACCCGGTTGCTGCACTGAGTGGGTTGCATCAAATACGACCGGACATCCTGTACGCCTCATTGAAGCTAAACCACGCATATCTGATACTAAGGTGTTATAACCGAAAGAGGTTCCTCGATCACAAACCATAATCTCTTCATTGCCCACTTCACGCGCCTTAGCAACAACCTGATCCATATCCCAAGGGGCTTGAAACTGACCCTTTTTAATATTAACGGGAATTCCTTGGCGACATACATTTTGAATAAAGTTGGTCTGACGAACTAAAAACGCAGGCGTTTGCATCACATCTACAACAGAGGCCACCTCTTCAAGTGGCGTATCTTCGTGAACATCTGTTAAGACTGGAATATCGTATTCGTCTTTAACCATCTGCAAAATACGCAGCCCTTCATCTACCCCTAATCCACGAAAACTTGCCGTTGAAGAGCGGTTCGCTTTGTCATAAGACGATTTATAGATAAACGGAATACCGAGTTCAGCCGTTAGTTCTTTTAACTGACCCGCTGTATCCATCGCCATCTGCTCAGACTCAATCACACAGGGCCCGGCAATTAAGAAGAGCGGTTTATCTAAACCAACATCAAATCCACATAATTTCATATTTAGCTATCCTACGCGTCTGCTTTAAAGGTATTTGCCGCTTCAACAAAAGCAGTAAATAGAGGGTGACCATTACGAGGCGTCGAAGTAAATTCAGGGTGAAACTGGCAAGCCACAAACCAAGGGTGGTCTGCGATTTCAACCGTTTCAACTAAAGAGCCATCTTCAGAGTGACCTGAAATAACCAGGCCTGCTGCTTCTAACT
>JAADDM010000119.1 GCA_013153955.1 Gammaproteobacteria bacterium
ATAGAGCATTGGCAGAGCAGTTGTACGGTGTCAAAATTGACAGTAACACCTCTGTATCTACTTTAACGGCCAAGAATGATAGTTTTAGAGCACGAGTTAACGCTGTTGTTAGAGGTGCGCGAGTGGTGAGTGTTACCCCTATGGCAGATCACAACTACGAGACTGTCTTAGAGGTTTTGGTCGATAAGCGTTTCTTTGAAGAGGCGTTTGTCTATTCTGGCAGTGCCTCCCGTGCTGTTGATCCCGAGTCGGTGTATAACGTTAGCTCATATTAAAATACTCATTATTATTGTATTTGGCATGATTTTATCAGGAAGGTTAAATGTTAAAATTTAAAGTAGTGATTCCGTTCGTGTTAGGGCTTTTTATTTGGCAGGGGGTCGCAGAGGCTGCCAGTATCAGTACGCGGGTAAGGGTGTTAGAGAGTAAAGTCTCAAAGCAAGATAAGAAGATAAAGCTCTCGGAGCGCTCAAGGCGAGCTCAAGAGATAAAAGTGGATAAGAGCTTGGCTCAGGTTCATGCACTTGAAAAAAAGGTCGAAGGGCTGCTGAAGGCTGCAAAATCATCAAAAAAAATAAAAAGACGCAGCACGGATAAGCGGTATGCTTTTCCTTAGTAGATCTGAAGTCAAATGTTATTGATGAATTTATTTGGCAATTTAAGCCCATAAAAAAACCAGCCATGCAGCTGGTTTTTTTATGGCTTAAACCCCGATAATATCGCTATCGTTTTGCCATTTTGCTGTCACGCTCTTTTTGAGCAAGTTCAATTTCTTTGGCTTGAATGAAATAGACCAGCTTACGGCGGTCATCCTCGCTTAGGCCGTGATACTCAAGGGCGATATTATTGCTTGAATTGTCTTTATTTGGTGTAATTTTAACAATGTTACATCTAACGAGAATAGGGCTCTCATTGTGCAATGGCTTAATTAATAGATCGACCTTATCAGAAATATTGACATCCTCTTCCACATCAATAGCAATCCCTCCTCCACTTAAGTTAACCAGTTTTTGTGGGATTGCACGGGTGAGTTGTTTTTCATCAATGGTTTGTAGGACAAAATTTATTTTACTGTTCATCGCGGTTAGGGCCGTCGCAAGCAGAGAGCTTTTCTGATTGATGTGAGAGATGACTTCGTTAATCTGGGCGTCTAACTGAGTTAGGTTCTCCATGAAGTACTCTTCAATATATTTAGCATCAGCGACTTGAGGGAGTACGGTCTCTTCAGCTTCGGCTGTTGATAAAATACGGTAGCTGCAAGGCATGATGACATCAATACGGTAAAAGGATCGTTGATCTTGGCGCATTAGGGTTCTCTCTGAGTGATTGGTTTAGCGTTTTGCGCGATACCTAATATCTGGGTATGACACATTGGCTTAGTATAAGGTGCATTTAGATTTGCTGAAAGTATTAATTTATATGGAATAAAACAAAGCAGGTTATGCGCCAGTTTATGGCGTTACTCATAAAACTTATTAGAGGGCTTGTCTTGTCAAGGGGGGGGGCGTTACGCTTTGCCAAGTGTATTTTGGGGGTTGTTTGAGCGTTCTGTTGTGCCGCTTGATCCGTAAAGCTTGACACCTGATGTAGATTTCCCTGAAGCAATATCTAGCGCATGTTGATTGATGGTTGTTAGCATTCTGATCGACATACCATTTGCTAGGTTTAAGTCTTGGCATTTTTCTGAAAGCTCGATAAAGGTGTTTATTTGTGCTTTTAATTCAGGAGGGTATGCCAAGATCGCTTCTTGAGAAAGTAGCGATTCAATGCTGGAGTTTTCTGCGAGGAGGGTCGATTGAAGAGTTTGGGTGCTTGTTAACAGTCGCTCTGAGTGGGTGTGCTTTTTTTCAATAATCTCTGTTATGCGCTCAGGAAAGCCTGATTTTAGGAGTTCGGATTCTTGAGCTAGTATTGAATGAAAATCCTGCAAGCACGTTATTAGATACGCAATTAGTGAGGGTATGCGATCGTTTAACGGCTGCGAAGAGGGTGAATTCATTTTGTAATGGAGCTCTTTTTCGGGGTTAGAATCGAGCGAATAGCGCTTCTGTCTGCATGAGTTTATCTGCAACACGTTCTGAGTCTACTTGATAAGACCCCTCAGCAACCGCCGCTTTAAGTTCTGCAATTCGGGCAGAATTATCAACGTCAACACTGCGAGCCATTTTGTCTAATTGACTGGCCTGCGCAGAGGCGGGGGTCAGAGTGACTTTATCGGCACTGGGGGAAGAAGTTGTTACAGCACTGTCTGAGCCGCCTTTACCTGAGGGTTTGACGCTCTCGGTTGCACGATTTGACGCGATGTTGGGGGTTAAATTTTTAATATCCATAGTCGGCCTCACACCTATTTACTGTTATCTTAACAGTATTAAATTTTGTTTCTACATTTAATTAACGGCCGTTACCTGAAAAGCTTTAGGATTAAAACTGTTTAATTTTTATTTAGGGCACTAATATTTGGTTAGGAGCAACAACTATGCCCTTTATTGTTTTTTTAGAAGACATATTTTTGACGGGAATTTGTTGCCGCTCTACCCCATTTTTTAGTGCGATCCCTTTAGTTTCAACCCGAATACTGCCAGTGTAGGTGGTAATTGTGACCTCTTGGTTTTTGAAAACCCAATAAGGGGGTTGAAGGTCTTTTAATTTGAGCACGCTGTTTGCTGGAATGGGTTTTTTGGTTCTCATACCTATTGCTGTTTGAAGGTTAACAATGCTACCTCTGGGTATTTTTTTGTAAGGCAGTGCGTGTACTTTGATGTCCTCACGCTTTATAACGGCCCCTTTTAACATTCCTTTAGTGCTTAAAACAACGGTTTTTTTGCCATCGACAACGGCAGGGACAAATACACGCCAGACGGGTTCACTACAACGTACGCTAATCGTCATGCGTCCAGTGAGGGTGTTAAGGTTCCTGTCTTGTAGTTCAAGTGGGTGTAGGCAGGACTGTAGCTTGAGGCGAGGGTTTAATTTACGAAGTGAAATTTGGGGCTCAATGATTTGTTGGTCAATTTTTTGCTTGATATGTTCAGTCACAAGGCTATGAATTGCATTCAGAGGGTGTGCTTCAACAGGAGTAGCTTGGCTATTCGCCTGACAAAAAAGCCCCATGCTAGCGAGCAATGTAAAGATTAGGCTGTGTGCGATTCGTTTATTCATGGGGCAATACTAACATGAGTGTCATGAAAATGGATTCTTCAGCGGTATAGATTGGTTGGGTGTTTAATAAAATAGGGGTGCGTCACTTTTAATGGGTAGGGTGTTTTGGCCTATTTGTAAATTGAGGGTGAATGCGCGCGCGAATTAGCTTAATATTGATAAATATCATTAAAACAATAAGTAGGGTGGCTTTCAAATGTCTAGCTTTTTAACAGGGGTTGATCAAAGGACTTCTTTAGCGGGAATGAACCGTATGGAGTTGTTGCTGTTTACCATCAGAGGCAAGCAGTTATTTGGAATTAACGTATTTAAGGTCAGGGAGGTTATTCGTACGCCAGAGATTTCCCCTGTCCCTAAGTCCGATTCTAGGGTTGTAGGCGTTGCTGATATACGGGGCAAAACAATGCCAATGATTGATTTGGCCAAGGCATTAGATTTAGAGCCAATCGCTCCAGATGCCTACTCTAAAAGTTTAACGATTGTGACCGAGTTTAATAGCTCTATTCAAGGGTTTTTGGTGGAGGATGTCGATCGAATTGTACACCTGCGCTGGGAAGATATTTTAGCGCCACCCGATTCGTTACAGAGTGTAAATTACTTAACAGGCATCACTCGAGCTCAAAATCAAATTGTTGAAATTGTGGATGTAGAGAAGGTGTTGGTAGAGGTCTCAGGGGTGACAAAAGAGAATATGTCCGAAGAGTATATTTCTCGCAATACTGAGACCACGAAGGGGCATGGTTATTTTGTGCTTGGCGCGGATGATTCGATGGTGGCCAGACGCCAGCTTAAAGGTGTGTTAGATAAAATGGGTATTGACAATAAAATTGTCAATAACGGTAAACTCGCTTTAGATTTCTTGAAAAAATGGGCGGACGAGGCGGATGAAGGCGGCAGCAAGGTCGGTGAGCGTGTATTGATGGTTATTTCAGATATTGAAATGCCTGAAATGGATGGTTATACGCTTACCTCTAGTATTCGTAAGGATGATCGTTTAAAGGATTTGTATGTGATTTTAAACTCCTCATTAAGCGGGGGGTTTAATGATACCTTGACTGAGAAAGTAGGCGCCAATGCCTTTATTTCAAAGTGGCACTCTGATGAGTTGGCCGAAGCGATTGTGGCAAGAATTAAAGAGGTCGAGTAGTTAAGCGTTTGCTTTTCGTTAACGAATTAGGGTGGGAAATCGTTTAAGTGGTATTTATAAAATATATTGTTGGATTGAGTTTTTTACTGGTCGGCTTAAATTGTCAGGCCAGCTTCGATGATCTTTTTTGCATGGGCGGGGACGACGGCTGTGAGTCGAATGAGGTTCAAAGGTCCGAGCCACAAGCGATATTGAAAGTACTGCCCCCTAAGCCAGCGGGAAATATATGTGTTGATGTAAAAGGCTCTGCTTCTACAGCGGGGGTCGAGCAAGAATTTGCACGTAAAATGGCGATTCGAGATGCGTTAAAGTTAGCCAGTCTTAAAAGCAATGTGAGCGTACATACCGATCAGTCGGTTGAACAGTATCAAATGACTTTGGACAGTGCACGTTTTATCTCTGCGAGTAAGGTAAAAAGCTTTAAAGTGCTTAAAGAGGGCTTAGAAAGTCCTGAAGATCTGTATGGCCAAACCAAAAAAGGCGCGCTTAACTATGATGTGACGCTTAATGTTTGCTTAACAGAAGAGCGTGGAGTGTGCGCAAGCTTAACGGGCAATGAGTATCAGACACGATTTGCGATTGCACCCGTCGTGATGGCTCATGCGGAGGAAGCGCGTGATATCTCTAATTTACTGTTTGGGTATCAGCAAGAGCTTGAACGCAGGGTCAGAGAGAAAGGGTATCAAAATTTTACCGTATTAAAAATGCCGATTGAATTGCAGCCAAATATTATGGTCGCACCTAATTTATCCCCAGAGGTTCTGGGCGGTGTGAGAGACTCAACGGGCGCTCAGTATTTGCTGTTATCAGTGATTCGTTCACTCTCCGCTCACAGTGATAATGGGTACTTGAATGGCGCAAAGCGTTTTTATAATTTAGAGGTTAAACCGGAGAGTCGTTTTATAGAAGTTGACTGGTATGTCGTTGATCTGATGAAACGGCGTACAGTCCATCAGGCACGGGGTGGATTTGATGTTAAAGGGGATGTGATAGTCGGGCGAAATAAGCCATTTGGTACCAGCGCCTTTTTCAGTACGGATACCGGAATGGCTTTTCATGCATTGCTAAACCAGCAAGTGGAAAATACATTAGATTTTTTACACTGTAAGCCCTTTGAAAGTCAGGTGATTGATGTACGAGATGGACAGTATGTTATTTATCTAAACTCTGCTTCGGGTGCGAAGGTGGGGGATGATTTGGCGGTTTATCATAAAACAGGGCGGCCTGTTCGCTATAACGGTATTGATCTCGGATCTGATGAGCTGCCCGGTGCATTTTTAAAAATTAAGCGTATTATGCCAAAGTTTGCCGTGGCAGAGTTGACCGCGAAAAAAGGCATTGTTCAGGTGGGAGATATTGTTAAGGCTTGGTAAGAAGTGTAAAGGCCATTAGAGTTTTTTGAGCGCGTTAGATTTAAAAGAGCCAGCCTTGTTGCTGGTTTTTTTGTGTCTAAATGTTAGTGAGGGATAAAGCGGCAACTTCGGGTGTCTGCAGAGTTGCCTATTTTAATGACTGTGCTTATGAAAGGGAATAATTGTTTTTAGAAAGCACTAAAGTTTATGATTGGTTGGCCGTATAGGGCGGTTTATTTATTACTTTAGCCATAAATTATAAAAAATCTTATGTTTGGCATCTGTGTTGCTTTGGTTTACTGAAACAGTGAGGTGTTGTCAGGAAGCTGGCGGACAAACACCCAAAGGGCTAGGTATTTAATGGCCATCTAAAAGCAGAAAAGGAATCCTTCATGTCTAATTCATTCTTTGGCATCCATGAAAGTGCTTTGCAGATTAGAGAGCAAAGAGCAGAAGTGCTTGCAACCAATCTAGCCAATGCAGACACGCCTAATTTTAAAGCGCGTGATATTGATTTTAGAGCTGCACTTAATGATGCTTCAGAAGACTTGAAGCCGACGACTGCTATGTCAAAAACCCACGCCCACCACCTAGAAGGTAGCACGGGGTTTGGCAGTACCGATGCGTATTTAAAATATCGTCAGCCGACCCAGCCCTCTTTGGATGGTAATACGGTCGAAACGCATATCGAAAAAGCCCAGTTTATGGAAAATGGTTTGCAGCAGACTGCAACGCTTGAGTTTATTAACGGCAAAATAATGGGGCTTCGTGGCGCTATTCGCGGCGAGTAGTCTGGGTTGAGAGGTTGAATTATGTCAATGTTTAATATTTTAGATATCTCCGCTTCGGGGATGCATGCACAAACGGTGCGTTTAAATACCACGGCTTCCAACATGGCTAATGTCGATAGCATCAGTTCAAATGCTGAAGATACCTACCGATCAAAGCAGCCAGTCTTCCAAACTATTTTAGAGGGCAGTGCTTCAGAGCCTCGCGGCGGGGTCAGAGTAAAAGAGATTGTTGAGAGTCAAG
>JAADDM010000174.1 GCA_013153955.1 Gammaproteobacteria bacterium
CCATACAAGCCGTACTCAGCAAGCCCATCGACCTTATTTTAGTGACGCTTTACCACTTTAATCTGCTGTTCCCCATCAAACAGGGTGCTTGGCAGCTAAACATTCGTTCTCAAGCCCCGATTGGTCGTGGTTTAGGCAGCTCTGCTGCTGTCATTCTATCCATACTCGGTAACTTAATTGAGCACCATAAGGTCTCCCTCTCCAGCCGTGAACGACTCGCGCTGGCGCAACGTATAGAATCCCGTCAACATGGTACATCAAGTGGCATTGATCCAGCCACCATGATTCATGGCGGACTACTACAGTATCAGACAGGCTCAAAAATCATAAAACTCCCTGCACACCAATTAAATGCTTGGCTGATTGATACTGGCGCACCCGATAGCCGTACAGGCGAATGTGTCGAGCACGTTAAAACACTGAATGATCGCATCGACTGGCAAGCCTTTAACAAAACAACAAACACCCTTATTCAAGCATTGTCTGATAACAAGGTTGAACAGTTTAAGCAAGGGATTCGTCAGAATCATCAACTGCTCATTCTGCTAGGGGTTGTGCCCAGCCATATTCAAATATTTATTGAATCACTCCATCAGACACACGACGCAGCCGCCAAAATTTGTGGTGCGGGTGCAGTTTACGGTGATAAAGCTGGCATGGTCATCTGCTTTAGCCAACAGCCACCCTCCGGACTATGTCACGACTACGGGTTTTCCTGTGAAGCCATCACGTTGCAACCCAAAGGCATGCAAATTGAGAGACTCACTTCAACGGAAGATTGCTCATGAGATGGCGTAGCCAAGCCCCTGCAAACAGCATGATTTTAGGCGAGCACAGTGTTGTCTATGGCCACCCCGCACTCGCCTGCGCCTTAGATCAATTTATAACCATCGAGTGGCAAGCCCGCACAGACAATTTGATTCAAATTGAGTCCGCATTAGGCAATCACACGACCGATATTGATCAGCTCTCGGTCCACCCAAATCTTAAATTTGCCTGCTTAGCCCTGCGTGCCTTTCGCAATCAATTACCGCATGGCCTCACGCTTAAGATTGACAGTGATTTCTCTTCAACCATTGGCTTAGGTAGCTCTGCGGCGGTATTGGCTGCGATGCTCAGCGGGTTGAATGCCATTACGAATGCACAGTACAGCAAAATTGCGCTGTTTGAGATAGGGCATCAAATTATTATTGAGATTCAAGGCCGAGGTTCAGGGACTGATTTAGCTGCTAGCCTGTCGGGTGGCATCCTCTATTTTGAGCCCGCTTCAAGCCGTGATTTAACCCCAAGCGCCGTCGCTAAAATGGTCACCCTACCAGTAACCCTGCCGATTATTCTAATGTACGCAGGGTATAAAACCCCCACCGCGGAAGTCCTACAGTGGGTCGCCCATCAATGGCAAGCCAAACCCGATGCACTTGAACAACTCTACTTGGCAATGGGGAAGCTCACGCGTAGCGCTTTTCAAGCCCTTAAAGAGGAGGATTTTCCTCGCTTTTATCAACAGATAGAGGCTTACCAACAGTATATGAATACGCTAGGGGTGAATGATGAGGTACTTGAACAACTCATTCGGCAATTAAGCGCCTGCCCAAATATTCAAGCGGCTAAAATTTCAGGCTCAGGTCTAGGGGATTGTGTATTAGGGCTTGGTAGCCTTGATGAAGCTTCAGAAGAGACGCTGAGTGCGCTTGAACCTTATCAAAAAATAATGATTAACATGACTAAAATCGGCGCATATACCCAGACATTAAGCGCACTTTCTACTGACAGTAATAGAGAATAAACGGATGACGAATAGCCAACACTTACAAGACACGCTAACAGAAAAACAGACAAGGGCGCAGGGACAGCAACAGTTTGTGTATCGTGTCATTGGCCACAGCAATCAAAGCAACCGTTTAACGCCTTGCAAACAGACAGGCCTGGGTAAAGCCCCCGTTAACATCGCACTGAGTAAATACTGGGGAAAACGCGATGAGGTGTTAAACCTTCCTGTGAATGGCAGTGTCTCTATTAGCCTGCCGGGGCTCGGAACAGAGACACAAATCAGCGTGATTGGCGCCTCCACTTCGCCTTTCGAATCAAATATTAAACCGTCTAATGAGACATCAAACACCCCACAAGACCAGATTCAACTCAATGGCGAAACCTTAGCAAATGACCACCCTTTTGCCAGCCGACTGTCTCTATTTTTAAATCCTTTTAGGCGTACGGGAATGGCTTTCTCTGTGGTCACCCATAACACCGTACCCACGGCTGCAGGATTAGCCTCTTCCGCTTCGGGGTATGCTGCGTTAGTCTTGGCATTGAACGACCTATTTGGCTGGCAGCTCTCGCATAAGCAGTGCTCATTACTGGCACGGTTAGGCAGTGGCAGTGCCAGTCGCTCTCTTTTTCTAGGGTTTTCTCAATGGCATAAAGGCGAACAAGCCGATGGACTAGACAGTTACGCCGAGTCGATTGATATGCCTTGGCCGGGGTTCTGCATTGGGTTAGTCAAAGTGGATGTGCGAGAGAAACCGATTAGCTCTAGTGTCGGTATGCAAAATACTGTCAATACCTGCCAACTCTACCAGGCCTGGCCAAAACAGGCAGAACAAGATATTGAAAAAGTCCTTAACGCCATTCATGAGCAAGATTTTGAACTACTTGGACAAACAGCCGAACATAATGCGCTGACCATGCACGCCACCATGATGGCGACTTGGCCGCCCATTGTTTACTGGCAGCCCGACTCGCTTGCCGCAATGCAGACCGTTTGGAAGTTAAGAGAACAGGGAACAGCCGTCTATTTCACAATGGATGCAGGGCCTAATCTAAAATTACTGTTTTTAGAAACAGAAAAGCCTGCGATTAAGCAGGCTTTTCCAGATATTTCGATAATAGAGCCCTTTAAATCGGCTTAACGCACCCTACTTAACAATAGAGAGCGTTGGCTTTTTCTTAGCAGAGGTTTTTTTAGCCGAACTGCTCGACAAGGTCGCGGATGCTTCAGCGCTAGAAGCCTCCGCTTTAACCGCCGTCAACGTTGGTTTTTTATCCCTCGCCTCTGCGATTGCTTGCTCAGCTTTTAGAGCCTCTTCAGAAGGGTAAGGTTCTGCCTGAAAAGGCATTCCCTGACCATTCTCTTGTGCAAAAATAGCCAAGATCGCTTCAGGAGGAAAGCCTAATTGCGTCTCGATGCCGCCAAAACGCGCACTCAAAGCAAACCAATCGTTGTCCATTGACAACGCCATCACCGCCACAGGATCTATATTCAAAACAATGATGCCGTCCTGCACATATTGAGCAGGGACGTCTACACTCGGATAATGAGCATCCACCTGTAAGTGAGGTGTCCACTCGTTATCCACAATCCAGTCGTACATGGCACGAACTATATAGGGTTTATTTGAAATCATAGCGAGCCTTTCATCTTAATTATCTTGCCACCCTATCAAGAAAATTTGCAGAGTGGGCTAGCATAGAATGTTAGTCGTTAAACCACATCTCTCATGTCAATTTCATCATCTGACATACTTTCCATGAACATCTCACGGCTCAGTACTTTCTCAGCATAATCAACAACAGGCTTCGCTGACTTAGGCAGCTCGATACCTAAAGAAGGTAGACGCCACAATAGAACAGACATACTGATATCAACTAAAGAGTAATCATCATTCATAAAATAAGGCTTATGATCAAATACAGGAATCATCTGAACAAGACGCTCTTGTAAGTCTCTGCGCGCAATTTTAACAGCTGCTGCATCGCGGCTTTTAGAGATGGTCTCTACCAGTGGGTACCACTCAGTCTCAATTTGACGAAGCATCTGACGCGCACGCGCCTTAGAGATGGGGTCAACTGACATCAATGGTGGGTGAGGGAAACGCTCATCTAAATACTCAATGATAACCTGTGGATCATAAAGCACTAATTCACGATCAACCAATGTTGGTAACGTACCGTAAGGGTTAATTTCTAACAAGTCTTCCGGCATATTATCAGCATCGACTTCAATCACTTCGATGGGAATATCTTTCTCTTTTGCTACCAAACGAACACGGTGAGAACTTGGGCTTTTAGAATCGGAAAAGAGGACGATGACCGAACGCTTAGTGACGGAAATATCAGACATAAATAATACCTAAATTAGGGAAATACACGACTCAAATTGAGTAGGATTTCGCTTTAAAAAACAAACCTTTGTAAATAGTATACACCCCGTGTCAAGCCCTTAATTTTAAACCGCGCGTTAAGAGATGGACTAACTGTCGGCTAACCCAAACGCGATTCCCTGTTCAATATCCTCAAAACCTTGCTGTAACGCAAACAACCTATCCAAGCCTAGTGCAACGCCACTACAATCTGGCAGCGGTTTTGAAGCGAGGGTTGAAAGCAACGCCTTATCTAAAGGAACCGTCTCAAACTTCAAAGCGACTCGCTCAGTTAAAGAGGCTTCGAAACGCTGTCGATAGCCTTCTGCATCCGCCAGCTCATGATAACCATTCGCTAACTCCATACCGTTGACAAAGACCTCAAAGCGCTCCGCAATCAAAGGGTTCTCTTGGCTTATCTGTGCTAGGGCAGACTGTGATGCAGGGTAGTGATACAGCAACGTAATGGCCATGCTCCCCTCTGAAATCCCCAGCTTAGGCTCAACCACTTCGGTAAAAACCAACTGTTCCCAGAGCGCTCTATCAGACAGCTCTAAACCGACAATTTCAGGAACATTATGCCGGTTTAGGCAGGCCTGGTAGTCTTGACTAGCGGCTGTAAATACATCATCAATACCAGCATAGTGCTTAAAAGCCCCCTGATAAGTAATCGATTCAACCCTTAACGGAGTCTGCGCATCATCTGCTAACACCAGCTGAAGTAACTCTGTCACCTCTGCCATTAACTCAAATAGACTGAACCCGAGCCGATACCACTCAAGCATTATAAATTCAACTTGATGCCTAGGGCTTAAATCACCGTCTCGAAATACTTTAGCCAGCGAAAAAATATCGCCACTGCCTTCACACAGCATTCGCTTCATAGGATATTCAGGCGAGGTCGGCAGGTAAAAACGCTGTTTATCCCGCTCCCCGGGCACTTGAACCCAAGTGCTTAGAGAGGCTAAATGTACATCGGGCACCGCCCCTTTTGAGAGCATGGGCGTATCCACTTCGATCACTGAGCGCGCATAAAAAAACGCCCGTACCTGCTGAAACAGGTGCGAACGCTTCATTAATACTGACCTCAAATCGTCAGGGACAATTTGAGGCGCATTGAGTGTCACATCATCTTGTGTAATCGGTGCTGAGGAGTCTGCCTTATTTAGCACGAGAGATATACTCTCCCTTCTCTGTATTCACAATGACTTTTTCACCAATTTGAACAAACAGTGGCACTTGCACAACCGCACCCGTTGATAAGGTTGCAGGTTTGCCCCCTGTTCCAGCGGTATCGCCTTTAAGACCCGGATCAGTATCCGTTACTTCTAGCGTAATTTGCTTAGGCGGCGTCACTGAAATGGGCTGACCATTAAACAGTGTTACCGTACACATATCCTGCTCAATCAACCACTTTCTCACATCGGCAACTGCAGATTCCATCGCTTGATACTGGTCAAACGTCTCAGTATCCATAAAGTGCCAAAAATCACCATCTTCGTACAGGTACTGTAAATCCGTATCAACTACGTCTGCAGCTTCTACTTTTTCACCTGACTTAAATGTTTTTTCAACCAATTTACCCGTCATCAAGTTACGGTATTTAACACGGTTAAACGCCTGCCCTTTACCGGGAGAAACTTGCGTATTTTCAACAATCGAACAAGGCTGCCCGTCCATTAAAAATTTTAAACCACCTTTAAATTCTGTTGTGCTGTAAGTTGCCATATCGATTCCTAAAGCCTTATCCTAAAATTAATCTGCGTATTCTAACTTAAAAGCCTACCTAGCGTCTAATTTGAAGCGTACTAGACCTAACACCTTTTAAATGGAACTGCTAAACTCACTCCCATTATCACTCTCATCCTGACTCACTATGACCTCTGCTCAAAATTCACCCACAGTATCCGCCACAGCTTCAACGCCCGTGGACAGCATTCCAAAACTAAGAGAGGCGCTACAGCTGTCTCAATCACAAATAGACGAAACGATTGAGAGTCCATTCCCCCTAAAAATCCCCGTGGAATTTCTACAACAGATTGAGTTAGGCAACCCTAATGATCCCCTGTTAAAACAGATACTGCCCATTGCCGATGAGTCGCTCAAGGTGGCCGGGTTTAGTGAAGACCCCGTCGCAGATTTACACCACAACCCAACCCCAAGCCTTATCCATAAATACCACGGACGTGTGCTTTTAATTGCCAGCCCTAAGTGTGATATTCACTGTCGTTACTGCTTTAGACGTCACTTTCCTTATGAAGCGCAGATTAATGTTCGGCATTGGGATAAAGCGCTGGCGCTTATCGCGCAAGATGACAGTATCCATGAGGTGATCTTAAGTGGTGGAGATCCGATGAGTTTATCGGAGGCCGCCTTAGTCACCTTAATTGAGAAAATTGAGCGGATTCCTCACATCAAAACCTTACGTATCCACTCAAGAACCCCTATCGTCGCCCCCAGCAAAGCCCCAACTAAACGGTTTATTAAATGGGCAAACAGCACGCGACTGAATAAAGTATTGGTGGTGCACTGTAATCA
>JAADDM010000215.1 GCA_013153955.1 Gammaproteobacteria bacterium
CTTGTATACTTCGCTACATTCCAGCAGTGTATAATGTTGGTGTTGTTTATAAGATCAATATTGCCATGACACTTATTATAGAGGCTAAACAGTTTAATAGCAAAATATAGGAAACGAAGACTAGCTTTTCCACTTCGATTCATACACAGTCTAAGATCATGACCAAGCTTTGGCTGCTTTTGATTTTCCTTTTGATTTTCAAACCAAAATTATCTGTCCAAAAATACATTGGTCGTCTGGTGTCCATACATCGCCTGCCAGCACAAAGTGAAAAGCTTTTTGAAATTCAGGTGCCAACGGAAAAACAATGCACCAACATTTGTTTCCAGAACCCAGTCTGCTTCGTGGTTCTCTATAATCGTTCTGGGTCGTCGTGTTATGGATATGGGACAGGCAATCTGACAGACGGCCATCTGGTGCAAGATGTCAAAAGCTGGCAAATTCTGTACGACGGTAAGTATAAATGATATAGCAAATACACCATTTTAATTAGCCTCCATTTCTAGAATCTTTCCAGTCGGGGAGAAAGCGAGGATTGAAATGAATTGTTGAAAACTCAAAAAAATCAACCCAGCCAGCAATCATCTAAGTATAATTAAATTACGTATACGGTTCTAATACAGGCACAGAATGTTCAGTTGTTAGATCGTGCTCTTCCTTACAGAGTGTTCTTCAATAGCAGCGTGTCTTAACGATGGCCAATGTGTTGAAGGCGATGGATTACACTTTTGTAATTGTCCTTACGGATTTAACGGAAGTTTCTGTGAAACAGGTACTCCTACGTCACATGTCGTTCACGTACTCACGATTAGATTTATTCACGTGCATTGACATTAATCAGAAAAATCGAATAATATCTTAATTACAAGTCCTACCTTTGGCAGCTGTCAGGGTTAATTTAGTCAAAGACTCGGCCGTTACTTGTGAGGCCAGTAATGAAGCTGACAGTAACCACTTGTGTATTTACGCCTTCGACGGGACGACACTCGAACCAGCTGGCACTTTGTTGTGGGCAGCTAAATGGGGAGGCGTTGGAACTTGGATAAAGGTCAGTCGACCTAGAATAAAAAGGTCAACTAGGATTATATTACATAAACACATCGCATTATATAATTATTAGTGGAAGTGATTGCATCATTTTCTGGTTCTTTTCCGTGTTGCAGATTCTTTTCAATCGAATGGTTATCGTGGATCAGGTTGAAATATGGCCAAAATGTTTCCTGAGAGATCAGGCCAGGCTTTGGAAAATTGAATTCGACACTTTCACAACTACGGTAAATGAAATATTGTAAATTTCTAGTTTGTCTTAATGTAAGAGAAACGCAAACAATGCATCAACTAAATGAAACCGTTCACCTATATTCTTATTATCGTTTATTGACATTGATTTCAAAAGGAAATTACGTAAATAATTCCTGCAATCATCTTGTATTAAGAAAATGTTTTTAATTTGATACAAAAGGCGACTACCGATTAGGGAATCTGGACATATCACACGCACGTACGCACACACACACACACGCATTAGTACATATTCACACATATCCTGCAAGATCATAAAAATTTACACGAAGGTGGGCATTAAAGAAAAGAGTTCACATTTTCATTTTACCAAAGAACGTATTCTGTTTCAAGCAACCTAAACAACATTTCACCATATCGTACTTCGTACAAGACTTCATCAAATGGAAAAGTAAATGGTAACATGAATGTCCTTCATTGAATCTATCCAGCCGTTTACTCCGCCGACGCCACCGACGGCTGGTGCCTTGCTGACGTCGCCAGCCAGAGATGAGCGGAACCAACCAACACATTTCACCCATGACAATTTCTCATCACAAACATTCTTCTAACCATCTCTTTCAGACACCGACCGACCGACCCACCGACTGACCGACCAGCAAAGTCAACTTACGTCTTCTCTTCCTCCAACCACGCTCGGGAGGACCCTAGTTTGCGCTATCAGCCGGTAGGTGTCGCCCTCCGTATTGCCTTCGTTGACTGGTCTCCAGATCTGATACGTCACCGGCTTATCCGATCGGAAGTAGGCCGAATACGCGAACACCACGCCCTCTGTTAGGATGATGTCCTTCTGTAGAAACGTCGCTCGCGGAACATCCACTCCGGAGAGCGACGGCTTCGATATCTCGTTACCAACACGCGACACTAGCGTGGCACCTAACCAGAAGCAAGACAATCTTTCATTACTCATCGCCAGCACAGCCACTGGCTAACCTTCAACACCCATCAAATTCCTTTAGCTAGTAAACCAACAGCACTGTAATTCGATTACAGTAATTCTTCTTCTTTACAATCTACTACTGTTCCACAGCTATTCATTCAACTTACCATTGATGGTGTCAAAACAGCAGACTGTTAAGCCAAGAAGAAATATTCCCCAACAATTGGCCATCGTTTTCTAGACAACGATTTAGAAGCAAAATATCGTTCTTTG
Organism: Gammaproteobacteria bacterium; assembly: GCA_013153955.1. Taxonomy (GTDB): domain Bacteria; phylum Pseudomonadota; class Gammaproteobacteria; order Thiomicrospirales; family Thiomicrospiraceae; genus Thiomicrorhabdus. The sequence goes on from JAADDM010000215.1 coordinate 2,456, forward strand.
AATCTCAGATGACTGCTTCGGTGCTTCTGCTTCGACTTTCCGACTGCTGAATCGTCTGCGGTGAGGCGCTTTTAAACAAGATTTCTTCTTTCATTCGCTCACACCAATCGGAGATTCCAGGTAAGGGTCGATTCCGCTGACGTCATTCGATGTGTGGCCAGAAAATTGCCATATAAGGAAGGGTGTTTTCCGGCCAACAGCGACGCTTGGCCTTTAGGCCGTGGCCTTCATGAATTATTTATGAGCTCATGACTCGGTTGAGTGATCACTTGAATGTTGGCTTTATCGGCGTGTTGCTTCTTCTACGTCGTGCTCTTACCTTTGCTATATATACGTCTTGTTCTGGCCGTATTTAAGGAATCAGTCCTATTTCTATTGTTGTGAGAGTAGCTTTCTAATACTACTCACAAGAACAGTTACTGATGACTGACTTGTAGTTGCATCTTAACTGATTTATCTGCACCTGTCTGCTAACACCAGGTGCTCTCTCCTATCTCTTCTTCGTTTCGGACCAGTCTTGTTTTATTGCATCTGACAAATACATGATAATACAGAAACAATGGTGGAAGAAGACGGGTGGAATAGAACACGAACCAACTCCTTTCCAGTTAGAACTATCTCGAAAAAAGTACCTATTTTCCGACCGAAGAGTCACTTCTCTAACGATATTGCCAGATGTATCTAGTAAATATACAGCTGGAAATCCTAGCCGTTTCTAGACTGCTGGTCGAAACATAATCGGGCATTAAATGCACCAATATGAAGCTATTTGATGTTGGCAGGTTTAGCAAAAATCATAACGCATCGCAATATGTTTTTCTTCTTCTGTGATTGCCTTGGCTGGACCATAATGAATTCGGTGGAATTAGGCGTTTGAAAGGACGATTCAGGACAATCTGTTCAGTTCTAGCACGTGTATAGAGATGATTTTCGCCAGCCACTTGGCCTGCTATGGACTGCTTCTGAAGGCGGTCCGCACGAACTGCTTCTATCAGCAAGCCTTCCATATATTATAGTTCCCATGCTGACTTTCTGTTAAATGGAGTGCTACAATCTAGATGCGTGGCATAACGTTTCAGCTACAGTATGAACAAGGCAATGTTGTGGCTGGTCTATCATTATGTTAACAATTGACCTTGAGATTGCTCAGACTTAGTTCTGGCACTGTCTGTTTCATATTCGTGCCGTCCGTAGTCAATTATATCTCAGCTACAGCAGAACCACCATGTATAGTCAGTCCATAAAGAAAGCACACCATTCAAGGCTGACTGACCATCCTACGAGCTCTCTAGGCATCCAGTAATTGCTATTTCTGTATTCACATATATCTATTAAACGTGTGCTGCGCAGATTTCAGTTGTACCTGAACGTGCAGGAGTCAGCCTTAACAAACTGTTTCAAACAATCCGCTGATCACCATCGAAAACAAACTCCTTGGTCCTGAGCTGACTGCTAGGGATCTCGCTTCTCAAAATATATTCGAACAGATTTGACACAGTCAGAATCTAGTGTCTTAAACGTTGCAACACAGATGCAGTTTGGTCAGGTGTTTTACGAAGAAAACGAAAATAAAGGTCTTCATTGATTGATGTCTCCCAATTAAACAGGAACAACAAAAGTAAGTTGGCGTCAGACAGAGGAAGACGTGTCTCTCGATTTCTGATGGTTGTCCGTGTTTTGATATTAGACGGACGATCACATTACAAGAACAGTTTTAGGTGATTGGCTTTAAACCTCTGCTACGTTTTGGGCTTCTTTCCGTCTCGTAAAGAAATCACTTCCATTCAGGATGTTTCACAACAACATGTACTTTACTAATAATCATCAATATTGCTTTACCAATCTTCACGTGTAATCGTTGGTGGATTCGGTGGACGAGAGTCATGTTTGCTTCAACCGGAACACATGCCTCGTGCTATCTGCACCATTTCGCATAGCTTCGTCCGTATGTCAGCACCGAACCATGTACGGACGGTGTTGCTTTTCAAAGCTATCATCTCTATTCGTCTACCTTAAAACATGCATTACATCGCTAAAAGAACGATTCTTCTGGTCGTCTACCAAGTTCCGTTTTTTTCTCAGATGAAACACGTCATCTTAATTTGATGACGATATTGTTTCAAAACGGTTCGGACATGCACTTGAAACGAATACGCTTCGAAACACATACATGCATACGCATACATACCGAAAGAGACCTGGAATGCTCCTCGCTGCTGATTATCGCACTACAACCTCGTTTCGTGTATAAAATAAATTTTATTTACAAAATGCATAATACTTTTCAGGTCATGTGTAAAGAAATAAAAACATTTTATAAATATATTCATACAAAGAAATATTTCACAAGTATACAAATATATATATAGCACTCGGTCAAATAAAACTAAAATGCACCAGAATATCGTTTCACTATAGCAACTCAGTGTATCATTAGGCTTTCAACAGCCCTAACCAACTCGGACATTTTCAAGAATCTCCACATAGTTTGTTAAGTATGTAACTTGATCTTATTCGAAAGACTTATTCTTCACGCCTCTTCCAACTGCTTTCATATATTCTCACGTACATTACACCTCACAAAGACACACACGGATACACACACGCACGCAGACAGACAGACTGACAGACAGTCAGACGCTGATAAAATGATCATATTATTGTCTTTTAGCTGCACGCAATTGCTCTGACTATCAGCTTACTCCTTCTCAACACACTCACGCGCACACACCGTTGGACAGCGGGCCAGACAGTGAAGTGCTTATCACAGAAAGATCAGTCCTTAACATTCCACAGCACCATTGGTAGTATGAAGTATGGGCAATAAACGACAGTCTATGTGCTGTCAGCAACCATACGGTGATTAGTATCCCAGTTCTGCTGCCCTGGTTTCAGTCCCAGCCATCTTATTGGGCACAGAACTACCATTACTATAATCTTGCTCACGCTGCAGCGTGTCATTTGAGTAGGTTGTCTCCGTCTCGTCCTTCATTGAGTCTATCCAACCGTTTACTCCGCCGACGCCGACGCCGACGCCACCGATGGCTGGTGTCTTGCTGACGTCGCCAGCCAGAGATGAGGAGAACGGCTCGGTACTGCTGTAGAGGGAAGGGAATCGAGTTCTTGCAAAGCTGTCTAAACCGGGCTGACCATTCTTGTGTCTTCGGACAATCACCACCACGGCAACGATGATCAAGATGACGAGGATGACGGTCAGGACAATCAGCCAGATCAAGTAGCTCATGGACATGGCTTTGGAGCTGAATATGGAGGCATCTTGCGCATTGTCTGGAATGGCAAGCTCGGAAGGTAAGCTCGATGAGTTGGTGACGTAGATAATCTTTCCGGCTGGACCTGGTGGTCCCATGTCACCCTTCTCGCCCTTCGGGCCCCTGGGCCCCGTGCTGCCAGTGGCACCGACCGCTCCAGCAGCGCCCGCTGCACCATCCTTACCAGCCGGACCAGTGGCTCCCGTTGACCCGACCGGACCGGCCGGGCCCACCGGACCCTGCTGACCAGTTGCTCCCATCTCACCGGTCGCACCCTGAGGGCCCGTGGCGCCGACCGGACCTGCAGGACCAGTGGCACCAGGAGCGCCGGTAGGCGGCGCAGTGCTGGTCGTACTCAGTGGCTCCAGCTGAACATAATCCGGAATCAACACACCCGGATAGCAGTCCACGTAATCGTCATCAGTCTCCGTGTAGTTGTAATGGGAAGGATCGATGTCCACGTAGGCGGCAACGGCAAAGTCGTACGGAAACACCAACGCATCAAACGTGTACTGATCGCCCGTATCGTAGCTGGTCGTGCCGTTGGGAAGCCGATGATTCAGAGCCGTCGGTGTGGACGGATCGAAAATGTAGGAAACCGCTCCCGGACTTTCCTCCAGGAAAATTCCCAGTCTGTCATTGGTCCGCACACGGATACACTTCTCTGTCGTCAGCCGGCTTTCGATGTACGTCTGAAAGGAAGAACGCTAATTATTGCACAACCCAACACATTTCACCCATGACAATTTCTCATTACAAACATTCTTCTAACCATCTCTTTCAGCCACCGACCGACCGACCGACCGACCGACCAGCAAAGTCAACTTACGTCTTCTCTTCCTCCAACCACGCTCGGGAGGACCCTAGTTTGCGCTATCAGCCGGTAGGTGTC
>JAADDM010000298.1 GCA_013153955.1 Gammaproteobacteria bacterium
CAGCACGCCAACAACTATATGACCGTCTACGGTCACATGTCCAAATTTGGCAAGTTTAAAAAGGGCAGCCATGTCAATCAAGGTGACACCATTGGCTACATTGGAAAGTCCGGACTCGCCACTGGCCCACACTTACATTATGAGTTCCGTAAGAATAAAAAGCATGTTGACCCGCTTAAAATTAAGTTCCCCGATGCAGGGCCGATTGATAAAAAATATCGCGCAGAGTTTAAACGCAGTGCCCATTTTTTACTTTCTCAGCTAAACCGCTTAGACCGAAAAACACATCTTGCTCGAGGTTTTGAATAGGTGACAAAGGCCTCTGACCTGACTGATAATCGTTCAAAGAGCGTACATCAAGCCCCCTTAAAAACACGTTATATTGGGCTTATGTCAGGTACCAGCGCGGATGGCATAGATGCCGCACTGGTAGAGTTTAAAGCAGATGAGATAACCTTAATTGGCTTTATCAGCCCCCCCCTGCCTGCCGGCTTAAAACAGCAACTTATTCAACTGAACGAAACCCCAAAGATTCACCTAGAACAGCTCTGCCAGCTCTCTTTTGAACTTGCCCAACAGTTTACTCAGACCAGCCAAGCACTGCTTGCCAAGTACAACTCTCACACTTCAGATATCACCGCCATCGGCAGTCACGGACAGACAATCTATCACGCACCCCAGATTCCAATGAGCTTACAAATTGGCCACCCTGCCCTCATTGCAAAGCAGACTAAAATACAAACGGTAGGCGATTTTAGAGTTGATGATATGGCACTCGGCGGACAAGGCGCACCTTTTGCGCCTGCTTTTCACCAAGCGCTTTTTAAAAGTTCATCAGATCGTTTTGTGGTCAATATTGGGGGCATTGCCAACATCAGTTACCTACCCGCACAGACAGAAAACAGCACAAAGACCCAACCTAATCCGAAAGGCTTTGATACTGGCCCTGGCAATGCCCTGATGGACAGTATTTGCCAGTCGCGTTTCAACCAACCCTATGATGATAATGGGACACTTGCTCAGGCAGGCACGGTGAATACCGAACTCTTAAACAGCCTGCTTGCCCACCCTTATTTTTCTCAACCCCACCCCAAAAGCACGGGACGAGAGACCTTTAATGAGACTTGGTTAACTCGGTGTATTGAGCAAACCTTTGCAGATTCCGACTCTACTGACCTCTCAACACTCTTATCAGATGAAGATCTCATCAGCACGCTGTGTGAACTGACGGCAATCACACTGTCCCAAGCCATCACACAGACAGACACCGAACACCTATCTGGCAATTTACCACGCGAGCAAGCGTCTGAATCATCACCCATAAAGGTATGGATTGTCGGTGGCGGAGCTTACAACCCTACCTTAATCAAGCGTATTCAACATCACCTTCCAAACTTTAATGTACAAAGCAGTCAAGCATGTGGCCTTAACCCGAATGCCATTGAAGCGATGATGTTTGCTTGGTTTGCCAAGCAGCGAATAGCACACCAAACCGTTCCCCTATCACACGTCACAGGCGCAAGCCGTGATGCCATTTTAGGCGCGGTTTGGCTCCCTTAATATAGCTTTAATCACGGCCTTAATTTCAGCTTTAATGTCCATTTTAGGCACTCAAAATTAAAACAACCAGATCTGGTTATTTTAATTTCTATTGAATTTCAGGCATAAAAAAACCCCGTAAAGCAAAGCTTACAGGGTCATTTTATGGCCTAAAGAAAAAGCTGAATTACATCAGCTCTTTGGCACTGCCTTTGCCCCGCAAGTGAACAGGAAGGTAACAAGACTTGCCTGCTCCCGTGTACACTTGTGTCGGTCTAAATATCTTGTTGTTCTGTAACTGCTCACGCCAGTGTGCCATCCAGCCTGCTGAACGTGCTACCGCAAAGATTGGTGTAAAGATACCCACATCAAACCCCATCTCTTGGTACAAGATACCTGAGTAGAAATCAACATTTGGATAAACACCTTTATGCCCCAGTAACTCTTCACAGATTTTTTCAACTTCTAGTGCCGTTTTAAACGCGGTACTTAACTCTTCAGATTTACCTTCAAGTAAAGAAGAGGAGAGTTTCTGTAAAATGGTCGCACGAGGGTCTTTTGTTTTGTACTCTCGGTGCCCCATGCCCCAAATCACTTTTTTATTTTTAAGGCGTTCTTCGATATAGGCACGTGCATTTTCAGGCTCACCAATCTCTTCCAACATCTCAATAACTTTCTGGTTTGCACCGCCGTGAAGCGGCCCTGAAAGCGAGGCGATGGCGGATGAAATCACCGAGCATGGGTTGGCTAGCGTAGACCCTGTTACCATCGTAGTAAAAGTCGATGCGTTAATCGTATGCTCGGCATGCAAGATAAGAATGGCATCTAATAAACGCGCCCAGTTTTTATCTGGCTCTTCGCCCGTCACCATATACAAAAAGTTCTCGGCATAAGTTAGGTCCGTACGCGGCTCAATCGGATCATAGCCATTTCTCATGTGCTCCCACATGGCGACCAACGTGCCCATATGTGCGATGATTTTAACGGTTACATCGTTAATATAATCTTGGTTCTCAGTCGCCCCTTTCATATATTCCGTACTGGGATAAAAACTCGCTAAACTGGCCACCACCACTTGCAGCATATGCATAGGGTGAGTCGTTTGCGGCAAGTTTTTCATGATTTCACGAATGTTATATTTAACGCGACGATTATTTCTTAACTGGTCTTCAAAGCGGGCAAGCTCATCCGAAGTCGGCAGTTCACCAAACAACAGCAACAGAGTCGTCTCTTCAAAAGACGAATGCTCTGCTAACTCTTGAATATCGTAGCCTCGATAGGTTAATAACCCTTTCTGACCATCAATAAATGAAATTTTAGATTCCGTTGCTGGAACCCCTGCTAACCCTGGAATATACTGCATAAACTGCCCTGAACACTCTGTTCTCATAAAGTTAAGGCCCTTGCAACAGCAAAGGCCTTAATGTGAAACTTAAAAATACGTGAATACGCTTTAACTTAAACGCTGAATGAAGACCCACACCCACACGTGGTAGTTGCATTTGGGTTTTCAATCACAAAACGCGCGCCTTGAAGGTCTTCTAAATAATCAATTTTAGCACCAACGAGATACTGGAAACTCATTGAGTCAACCAGCAAGGTAACGCCCTCTTTGGTCACAACGGTATCGTCTTCCGCCTGATCTTCATCAAACGTAAAACCGTAAGAGAACCCCGAACATCCGCCGCCAGAGATATACACTCTTAGCTTTAGATTTGGATTTTGTTCATCTTCGATGAGGCCGCTGACTTTCGCTGCTGCCGCTTCTGTGAAATCTAGTGGGGTTGGAATATCAGACATTTCTGTTTCCTTATCTATTTTTATGATTTTTTGAGGCCTTTGCACGAGTGAGATAAGAATAAAATCCATGCATTCACTCGTGCGAAGGTCTCTTTTTAAAAGACGCTTTCTATGAAGCGCTTTAAATTCTGTAGTCGCCGAAGGGGGTATTGTAACAAAAAATATGCTCCGCCTCACGGCTGAATCCTGCGGTCAAAAAAGGCCCTATTTAAAGGGCCTTATTCAAGCAGAAAACAAGGTTAAAACCAGCCTAACTTATCGCCTAAGCAGAGTGAACACCCTACTTCCCAATAGCCATTAAGTGGTTACCAAGACTACTCTATGGCAGCAGCGCTACCTGATTAAGGCCTGCATTTTCAGGTAGGTCAAACATAATATTCATATTTTGAATCGCCTGCCCTGCCGCGCCTTTTACCAGGTTATCAATGACCGAAGTCACCACAACCGTGTTGCCGCCGGGTGGACAGTAAATAGCCATTCGGCACATATTAGACCCTTTGACCATTCGCGTTTCAGGCAAGCTACCCGCCGGCATCACATCCACAAAAGGTTCATCTTGATAAGCGGTTTCATACAGTGCTTGTAGCTCCGCTTGCGACTTGTCGGTGGTTAAAGTAGCGTAAATAGAAGATTCCATGCCTCTAATCATCGGCACAAGATGCGGTACAAAGGTGAGCCCTATCTCCTGACCTGACAGCTGCGTCATCTTCTCTTTCATCTCGGGTTGGTGACGGTGACCATTAACACCATACGCCTTAAAACTTTCGCTCATTTCAGCGGCCAGCATGGCGACATTCGCCCCCTTACCAGCACCACTCACCCCCGATTTTCCATCGGCAATAATCGACATCGGGTTAACCAGGCCTGCCTTTAATAAAGGCAAAATCCCCAATAAAATACTTGTTGGATAACATCCCGGATTGGCAATCAACTTTGCCTGCTTAATCTGCGCTCGATAATACTCAGGCAGTCCATAAACCGCTTCAGCCATCAGGGCATCAGAGGCAGGTTCAATGCCGTACCAAGTTTTCCAAACGGCTAAGTCCTCTATACGGAAATCAGCAGCCAAGTCGATGACTTTTACACCATTTTCAATAAGCCCCTCGGCCATGCTTAGCGCCACACCATGAGGCGTTGCAAAGAAAACCACATCGCAGGTTTTAAGTTGATTGGCATCGGGTACAGAAAACTTCAGGTTATAAATGCCGCGTAAGTTTGGATACATGTCAGCCACAGCGACCCCCTCTTCACTTCGGGACGTAATCATCGTCACCTCTGCAAAGGGATGATTCGCCAAGGTTCTTAATAGCTCAACCCCTGTATATCCAGTGCCGCCCACAATTCCAATCTTAACTTTCTGCGTCATTTTCTTAATATCCTATTTCTTAAATTACAGCACGGATAGCGGTTAACACAGTTAATATAGAGAAACCCTGCAAACCCACTATCCGTTGATATAGACATAGTTTAACTAAAATTTAGATGAAAGTTTTTCCTAAAGCGGGGGTCTATTAAACTAATCACCCTAAATGCTACCGTTAGGGATATTTAACTCAGGGAGACCCCCATGCAACAAGACCCCGTACACCCAAATTCAGTACAACGCTTAACTGACAACGATGTCACACCGATAGCGGACTACCTCAGTCGCCGAACCTTTGTTAAAAGTTTAGTCGGGGCGGGGTTGCTCCTACCGAGCCTACCAAGCTATGCGCTTAATTCTGTTAAAAACCCCCATTTTCAGGCTGATTTAAAGCTAACCGACCCTGAACACGTACTGCACTACAATAACTTTTACGAGCTCGGTACGAACAAAAAAGACCCTTTTTATAATAAAGATCAACTTAAAACAGAGGGGTGGACTTTAAGCGTAGAGGGCGAATGCCACCACCCTAAAACCTTTGATATGGATGAACTGCAAAAACTGTTTGGACTAGAGCAACGCATTTACCGCTTTAGATGTGTAGAGGGCTGGTCGATGGTTGTGCCTTGGGATGGCTTTCCTCTGGCGAAGCTTTTGGCACACGTATCGCCCACTTCAAAAGCCAAATACGTTGAATTCATCAGCATCAAAGACCCTGACAACCTGCCTGGACAACGCCGTAAAATACTCGATTGGCCGTACACTGAAGGCCTCAGAATCGACGAAGCGATGAATCCATTAACCTTAATGGCAATGGGGCTTTATGGCGAGGATCTGCCCAACCAAAACGGAGCGCCCATTCGACTGGTTACGCCTTGGAAGTATGGCTTTAAAAGCAGTAAGTCGATTGTGACCATTCGCCTAACGGACAAAATGCCCGTCTCTAGCTGGATGAAATCCGCCCCCAAAGAGTACGGCTTTTACTCTAACGTTAACCCAACGGTAAGGCACCCTCGCTGGTCTCAAGCAAAAGAGCGTCCGCTAGGCTCATTCTTTAAAAAGAAAACCTTAATGTTTAACGGCTATGAAGAACAAGTCGCACACCTCTACAAAGGCATGGATTTACAAAAGCATTTTTAATCTACCTGCGCCCTTATATTTTTAAGTATTCATCGTTAACAATACAGATATAAAACGAACATAAAGCAAAACAACACAGCGACCTAATATTATGACTTTGCAATCCCGCTTAAAAATAGCCTTTAACCTGACGTTATTCAGTCTGCTCTGTATGCTACCTGCGCTATTACTTGGCTGGGATTTATTCACCGACCAGCTCGGGGCAAATCCCGTAGAGGCGCTAGAACACACCACCGGGAATTGGGTCGTCTACTTTCTACTGCTCACGCTTAGCGTAAGCCCTTTGCAAAAAGCACTTAAAACACTCAAACGCACCTCGTTTAATGCCTCTAAATGGCTCATTCCAGTGCATTTAGTTCGAAGAATACTGGGATTAAGCGCCTTTGGCTATGCGCTTTTACACGCCACCGCTTACCTACTGTTTGATATGGGGCTTTCGTGGGAGGACACCTTAATTGATTTGGTCGATCGACCTTTTATCCTCATCGGTTTTATCGCGCTGCTCCTACTCGTGCCACTGGCCGTGACCTCAACACAAGGCTGGCAATGCCGCTTAAAACGGCACTGGCAAACACTGCATAGCAGTATTTACCTACTGACCTTTTTAGGAATTTTACACTATGCCTTGTTGGTTAAAGCAGACCTGCTAATGCCGCTACTCTATTTTGGGCTCTTTGCTACTCTGATGCTGATGCGCTTTAGACGTCCTAAAAACCGTTAAGGTTTAAGTG
>JAADDM010000110.1 GCA_013153955.1 Gammaproteobacteria bacterium
CCTGAACCTCGTGCCGTGCAACTGATTGGCACTGAACCAGACGAACTCGCAGAAGCGGCGATTTGGCAGGTATCACAAGGCGCACAAATCATTGACCTAAACATGGGCTGCCCAGCTAAAAAAGTCTGTAGCGTGGCGGCAGGCTCCGCATTAATGGGCGACCCTGAACGGGTCTCAGCCATTTTTGATGCACTCGTATCAGCCGTCAATATTCCGATCACCGTTAAAATGCGAACAGGCCTAGACTCTCACCATAAAAATGCCGTGCAAATGGCTGAAATGGCTCAGCATCACGGCTTACAGGCGGTCACCATTCATGGTCGTACACGTGCCGATAAATTTCAGGGCTGTGCCGAATACGACACCATTAAAGCGGTTAAACAGGCGATTGATCTGCCTATCATTGCAAATGGTGATATTTGCACCCCCAAACAGGCTCAATTTGTATTAAAATATACGACTGCTGATGCCATCATGATTGGACGAGCGACTCAGGGCTATCCTTGGATCTTTCGTGAGGTAAATCATTACCTTAAAACGGGCGAGAAATTACCGCCCCCTGCATTAAATGAGATGTATGAGACCATCCATCAGCATATTTCAGGGGTTCATCAGCTATATGGCGAAGTGCTAGGCCCAAGAATTGCCCGAAAGCACATCGGTTGGTATGGACAGCACCTGCCACATGGTGAACAGTTACGAAAGTCCTTTAATCATTTATCTGAACCTAGCGCTCAAATAGACTTGATTAACCACTACTTTGACGCATTAGGCATTGTTACGCCTAAGTAAGCCCTCAAAAAGCCCCGTTGGCCGGTTGCCCACGGGGGCACATTTAATTAAAAAATAGATAATTGATACTGGTATTTTATGACCCCTCCTGCTGACTCAAACCCCGTTGAACCGCGCTCTCTAAGTGAACAAGTCACCCAAACACTCGACCGCTACTTTGACTCACTACAAGAGCAGCAGGCGAGTGACCTATATGAGATGGTGATTCAACAGGTTGAAAAGCCAATGATTGAATTTGTCCTAACGAAAACGGATAACAATCAGACCCAAACCGCTCAGATACTTGGCATCAACCGAAATACATTAAGAAAGAAGATGCAGAAATATCAATTAATTTGAGCCCATTGCACGAGTGAGGCGCGAGATAAAAGTGAGCCCCCTAAATAGAGGCGGAAAACCTAGGCAATAGCGGCGCTATTGCCTAGGTTTCCAACAAATAATAAGGGAGGGTTTAGCCATTATCATCCGTCAATTTACTCATGCAAAGGCCTCTTAACTCTTCGCCCCGCGAAGCACCCCCTAATTTTACGATTTAATTTTTTTGGAGAAGGTTTCATGAAACCAGTACGTCGCGCGCTCATCAGCGTCTCAGATAAAACAGGCATTTTAGAGTTTGCTCAATCATTAATTTCAATGAAGGTCGCAATCCTTTCAACAGGTGGTACTTATAAAGTGCTTTCAGAAGCAGGCCTGCCTGTGACAGAGGTGTCTGAATACACAGGTTTTCCAGAGATGATGGACGGACGTGTTAAGACCCTTCACCCTAAAATTCACGGAGGACTTTTAGGTCGTCGTGGAACAGACGATGCCGTCATGGCTGAGCATGGCATTGATGCCATTGACATGGTCGTGGTTAACCTTTACCCGTTTGAAGCAACCGTGGCTAACCCTGATTGTAAACTTGAAGATGCAGTTGAAAATATTGATATTGGTGGCCCAACCATGCTGCGTTCAGCGGCTAAAAATCATAAAGATGTCGCGGTCGTCACAGACCCCGCTGATTACGCACGTATCCTTGAAGAGATGCAGGCTAATGACGGACAACTTGCTCACGCAACTCGCTTTGACCTTGCGATTAAAACCTTTGAGCAGACATCACGCTATGACGGCGCAATCTCAAACTACTTTGGTAAGATGTTCTCAGAAGTGGGCGACAGCTTTCCTCGTACTTACAATACTCAATTTGTTAAGAAGCAGACCATGCGTTATGGCGAAAACCCACACCAGTCAGCAGCTTTTTACACAGAGCGTAACCCAACAGAAGCTTCTATTTCAACGGCCACCCAGCTACAAGGTAAAGCGCTGTCGTTTAACAATATCGCCGACACGGATGCAGCCCTTGAACTTGTCAAAACGTTTGACGAGACCGCTTGTGTCATTGTTAAGCATGCTAACCCTTGTGGAGTGTCTATTGGTGACACGCCATTTGAAGCCTATGACCGCGCTTACCAGACTGATCCAACCTCTGCGTTTGGCGGCATCATCGCCTTTAACCGCGAGCTAGACGCAACAACAGCACAGGCCATTGTTGATCGTCAGTTTGTAGAGGTGATTATTGCACCAACTGTCACAAGTGAAGCACAGGGCATTATTGAAGCGAAGAAGAACCTACGTCTATTAGCCTGTGGCGAACTGGCTGAACAGCAAACCGCACATGACTTTAAGAAAGTCACGGGCGGCTTATTAGTTCAGGACAGAGACTTAGGTTCTGTCACAGCTGATGACCTTACGGTTGTGACAAAGTTAGCGCCAACAGATAAGCAGATGGCAGACCTTCTGTTTGCTTGGAAAGTCGCTAAATACGTTAAATCCAATGCGATTGTCTACGTGAAAGATGGCATGACCATCGGCGTGGGTGCTGGCCAAATGAGCCGTGTTTACTCAGCGAAGATTGCAGGCATTAAAGCCGCTGACGAAGGCTTGGAAGTGCCGGGTTCAGTCATGGCATCTGACGCCTTCTTCCCTTTCCGTGACGGCATTGATGCTGCCGCAGAAGCAGGCATTACAGCCGTGATTCACCCCGGTGGATCCATGCGTGACCAGGAAGTGATTGATGCTGCAAATGAGCACGGTATCGCAATGGTATTCACAGGAATGAGACACTTTAAGCACTAATCTTAACCATGCTATTTGCAGCTACGTCTATTGCCAACCCTGTTGTTTTAATCAACAACCGTCGGTAAATATAGAGCTGAACAGAGTAAAACACATATAAACAAAGTCATAAATGACAACGCGCTGTCCAAGCAGAATAACCGCGCAAGATTACATTAGGACAGATGCACTACCCATCAAAAAGGGAAACAGATGAAAGTATTAATTATTGGAGGCGGAGGTCGTGAACACGCTCTTGCCTGGAAAACCGCACAATCGGATAAAGTCACCGAGGTATTTGTTGCACCAGGAAATGCTGGAACAGCCATTGAACCTAACCTAACCAACATTGACATCCAGGTTGAAGATCTACCAGGCCTGGTCGCTTTTGCCAAAGAGAACGAAATTGGCCTAACCATTGTCGGCCCAGAAGTTCCATTGGTATTAGGCGTGGTGAATGACTTTAGAGCCGCTGGCTTAAAATGCTTTGGCCCTGATAAAGACGCCGCTCAACTAGAAGGTTCTAAGGCTTTCTCTAAAGACTTCTTAGCCAAGCACAATATTCCAACAGCGGATTATGATGTCTTTACCGAGATTGCGCCTGCACACGCCTATTTAGATAAAGTAGGCGTGCCTATTGTGATTAAGGCCGATGGCTTAGCAGCTGGTAAAGGGGTTATTCTTGCCGACACTTTGCAAGAAGCGAAAGAAGCGGTGACCGATATGCTCGCAGGCAATAAGTTTGGGGATGCGGGTTCTAGAGTCGTCATTGAAGAGTTCCTAGTTGGTGAAGAGGCCAGTTTCATTGTCATGGCGGATGGTAAAAACATCCTACCAATGGCAACGTCACAAGATCACAAAGCACGTAACAATGGTGATACCGGCCCAAATACAGGTGGTATGGGAGCTTATACCCCAGCCCCTGTTGTGACCCGTGAAATTCACGATCGCATTATGAAAGAGGTTATCGAGCCAACCATTGAAGGCATGGCAAAAGATGGCTTACCTTATACAGGATTCTTATATGCTGGCGTAATGATTGACCGCAATGGTACGCCTAAAGTATTGGAATTTAACTGTCGTTTTGGAGATCCTGAAACACAGCCGATTATGATGCGCCTACAATCAGACCTAAGTGCGCTGTGCTTAGCCGCGATTAATGGCAAACTTGATACCGTTTCTGCCAAATGGGACAGTCGTGCCGCTTTGGGTGTTGTTATGGCAGCAGGCGGCTATCCTGAGGCCTACCGTAAAGCCGACATCATCTCTGGCCTAGCATCCGCCAATGCAGCAGACCTTAAGGTCTTTCACGCAGGGACAAGCCTAAATGATAACGGCGACGTAATCACTTCTGGTGGACGTGTTGTGTGTGTAACGGCGCTAGGTGAAAACGTCACGGCAGCTCAAAAGCGAGCCTATGAAGGGCTTAAGCAAGTCTCTTGGGAGCAAGCTTACTTCCGTACTGATATTGGACACAGAGCCGTATCACGCGAGAAGTAACGCTCTTATCCCCTTTAATAAAGTGCGATAAGCGGGTTCAAACGCTAAAAGCCCCAAAGTGAGAATCTTATTTTGGGGCTTTTTTTTACCCTTTTTTTATAAGGGCATTTACGGTATAGTGATTTATATCTTTTATTCAATGATGCAATTTGGAGCAATGACCCGCATGGATACCGTACATAACTATTACGAACGACTGGTTTTTAACGAGATTAAAGAGCACTACGCTGAACGCGTTGAAGAGGACAATGACATCATGGCTGACATGGCGTGTGTTGCACTAAACCGCATCTCCCCTCGTTATATTCGCTATGACATTGATATGTCTTTTTACATGTCAACAGATGAACATTTGGACGTTGAAAAACGGGTCAAAAAAGCCGTTAAAAAAGCCTATAAAAAAGTTCAGAAGTTTAAGAAAAAAGAGCGCCAAAACGATTTATCTTAAATGAATTTGCTTTTTCTTATGAGCCTAATCAAATATAAGAAAAAGCTAACATAAGCTTTACACTTCAGGTCATAAAAAATACCAGCCCTTCCTTATTCTGTTTTACTTTCAATCCCCCCCCCTTTTGGTAGACTGCATCGGTTTAAATTAAGAGATAACCCTGCTATTCATGTGCCTTAACGCCAAAAATCTAAGCTGTATTCGAAGCCATAAAGCGCTTTTTTCAGACTTATCATTTGAGTTATCACCGGGACAACTTTTATTAGTTGAAGGGAAAAACGGCGCTGGAAAAACCAGCCTTTTAAAGCTATTAACCGGGTTAAGACGACCTGATTCAGGCCTTGTCACATGGAACGGCTGCCCTATCAGCGACCCTGAAAGTGATTTTAGAGCTCAGCTTGCTTGGTTAGGTCATCAAAACCCGCTTAAAGAGGACCAAACAGCCCTTGAAAATTTAAAAACACTTGGAAAAATCCGTCCTCGAAACCAGACCCCTCTGACCGAGGCACTTAAAAGCGTAAAGCTCAGCCACGTAAAACATAAGTTGGTTAAGACTTTCTCTGCCGGTATGAAAAGACGCTTAGCCCTTGCAAGCTTACTGATTACCAAAGCCCCGCTATGGATACTCGATGAGCCACAAGCGGCTCTGGATAAATCGGGCATTGCGCTCTATGAATCTCTGGCTGAAGCACACCTTGCAACAGGGGGAATGATTATCATGACCTCTCACCATGCGGTCAACATTGACTCTGACCAGCTTCAAGTGCTCGATTTAGGGCACGAATAATCATGAAGAGTATTTTGGGATTAATACAACGTGATTTACTGCTCGCTTACCGCCGAAGAGGCGAAGCGACCAATGCGATTATCTTCTTTGGCTTAGTCGTACTGCTGTTTCCGATAGGAATCGGCGCATCTGAAAGACTCTTGACCGAAGTTGCACCAGGCCTTATCTGGATTGCAGCCCTTCTCGCCACCATGCTTTCGCTGGACGACCTATTCAAAGAAGATTTTCAGGATGGCACATTAGAGCAGTGGACCCTTAGCCCGCACTCACTGGTAAGCTTTGCTTGGGCACGGTTGATCTCCCACTGGATAATCACCTCTGTCCCCCTTATTTTAATCTCGCCGCTCTTTGCCATGACCCTTAACCTACCGGCAGAGGCGATTGGCGTATTGGTTTTAAGCTTACTGCTGGGCACGCCGCTATTGATTTTTGTTGGCGGCATTGGCGTCGCCTTAACTACCGGGCTGAAGAAAAGCAGTATGTTACTGCCTCTCCTCATTCTCCCTTTTTACATTCCTGTGCTTATTTTTGGTGCCAGCGCCGTTGAAGTGACGGCTGCAGGCTGGTCACCCGCAGGACAACTTTACATACTAGGGGGCTTATTTGTACTGGGCATTACGCTCGCCCCCTTCGCCGTCGCATCCGCATTAAAGGTCAGTGTTTCACAATGAATATTCTCATTAAATGGTACTATCGCTTAGGCGCTCCACTTTGGTTCTATCCGCTTGCAGGCAAACTAATTCCTTGGGTTGCAGCCCTATTTTTACTGCTGATTATTCCCGGCCTGTATACAGGCCTATTTACCGCGCCAGCAGATTATCAGCAGGGGGACTCATTTAGAATCATGTATGTCCACGTGCCTGCCGCTTGGATGTCGATGTTTATCTATTTTGC
>JAADDM010000075.1 GCA_013153955.1 Gammaproteobacteria bacterium
CCGAGGCCAAGGGAACCTATCTTGAATCTCACTTTAAGCTCCTTATCCGCGTCTTCGTCTGGGGGCTTATCATCGCCGTCTTGGGCCTTTTAACTAGCTTTATCGGCATCGGGCTGCTCATCCTCATCGCCGGCTCCATCTGGCTGCTTTACTACCTGGTCGTCGGCCTCATCCGCCTACTCAATGACGAACCCGCCCCCAACATCTTCTGGTTTGGCCAATAAACTAGAACCCAATGGAGGACCTATTCCCCGTTGCCGGCCAGCTCACCTTCGGCGCGGTCGCTGGCTTTCTCTCCGGCTACGCCCTCAAAAAGGTCGGCCGCGTCTTGGCCTTTCTCCTTGGCATCCTGTTCGTGACCCTGCAACTCCTCGCCTACGCCGGCTACATCGAGGTCAACTGGACACGCATCCAGCAAGACGTCGAACCCTTTTTAAATCAAGACTCCCTAGAAGGCCTTTGGAGCGAGGCCCTCAAGGTCCTCACCTATAACTTCCCCTTCGCCGCTTCCTTCACCGCAGGGTTCATCTGGGGCTTAAATCGCGGCTGAAGCGTCAACGTTTTAAAGAGCTATCCCGGAGTAGCCTTCGTATACATTCAAGAACACTTGTAGCTGCGAACCTCGCGCTGGGATTCAAAAACCAACTTATAGACTTACTATCTGCCAAGTTTTCTGGTTCCGAGACCCTAACCGAACTATCTATCAAAAACAGATACTGCGGACACAAACCTGATCACGAGCCCAGCAAATACGCGTGTAAATTATATGATTTTTATCGAAAAATATGGCTGTTAAACTTTAAAAGTGCATGAGCGAAGAGTATGCCTGTTATAAATCCTAATATTAAGTTATAAATTCCAGGAAAAATTGCTGCCGCGACGGCATTCATTAAAAGGGTGCCTGACCAAAGAAAGGGGTATCTAAGGCATTCCTTTATTAAAGATGTGCTTACTCTATCAGAAAGTTGCAAATAATTATTTTGCACTTCAAACATTCCAAAACGAAAAAGTGTAACCGCAGAATAAACCAACGCAATTGGAAGTGCATCATATGAAACGGCAGTTTTTAAGATTGTTATGTTTGTAAGAGCCAAGAGCGCATAATCCTGAACTCGATCCAAAATTTTGGCGTTTTTAGAAAATTGGCGTTTTATCCTTGCCAATTCACCATCTATAAGATCCGCAAAATACGCAATATGATAAGAAATCAGCCCCCACAATGCCGCTTGCCATGCGTTTGCCATTAGAGCTATAGCTACTGAAGAAAATAAACTAAACATAGTACCAAAGCGCGTTACGCTGTTGGGTGTCAAATTTGGCCACATTCGATTTAAAAAAATTGTTATATATATAGACACTCTACGGTGGAAGTAGAATGCTTCACAGCTTTCATCCTCTAGAGGCTTCTGAAGCATAGATCTAAGCCTTAAAAGCTTATCAGACTCAAAGGGCAAACGCGGATATCTTTTCACTTTAGCAAGTATATCACTATCCGTTATCTTTAAATTTGAACCTATCCTTGAATTTGAAGTTAGGGTCATTAATATCCACAACATACCTCACTTTTTTAACACCCTTTCTATGCAAGAGCGAGCAGTAAATATGGCTGCCACAAGCACAAAAAATTGACTAGCCAATACAAAATAAGCCATTAAAGTCGGCTCAAGCCGGCTCCAATACATCAGGCTAAACAAGAACAAGGTTCCAAAACCGATTGCTTGTCCTGTGCTTGCCAAAGTCGAACAACTTGCTCCTAGTGGAGTTATTAGAGCGACATATAAATATTTGGTCAAGCTGTGCAACGGAAGCAAGAACGTTAGTATGCGGAATACCACGACCACATCAGGAGAAGTCTTTATAAACTCTTCCCCTAGGAGAAGTTGTAGCAAGGGGTGTGCAACTAAGCTCATAATTAATGAAATAAGTGTTGTGCCTATGCCTAAAAGTAGGCCCACTTTTAATATATGGGAATAAGTAACATTTTGTGTTATTAGTTTCCTAGTTGTTAACGGTATTAAAATACGCAAACCGGGTTCGCTGAATAAGAGTAGCGCTCGGGCAGCTTTATCTGAAGCCCCATACACACCCGCATATAAAGCCCCCTTAGCTAGCCCCAATAAATAAGTCGCAAAATTAAGATAAGCATTACCCAAGAAACGATACACCATCATTAAGAGACCTTTTTTGATTAACGAAAATGCAATTTTATAGTCTACAAAACGGGCTGGATACTTCCTAAGATAGAAAAACCAAATCATTGTTGAGGTTAATAACATGAATACTGCTTGAAATAATAGGACCAAAAAAGCTTGATCGCCTGAGCGAATAAAATATAAAATCGCGAAAAGGGAAACGAGCTTAGGTAGCGCTTCAATTAGTGCATATATGTGATGATCTTCCAATCCCCATGCCACCCAAGAAGGTTGGATGGCATAAGAAAAGGACCATAAAATGGCGGCCCAAACCAATCTTGAATCTATGGATGGCCATTCATGTAAAATCCACAAAATAGTAAATGCAGCAATAAAAATTTGAATACCCAATTTTGCAACTAACGCACTTCGCAGCACTTCTCCTACTTTTCGAGCACCATAGCCTCTCGCCTGCATTACTTCTGGCGGCCCCACATATAAAAATCCAAAATCCATTAATAAAGCCAAAATCGCCGCTAAACTTTGCGCTATGGCTAGCTCGCCAAAGGACTCTGCTTTTAAAGTCCGAGTTAAATAAGGTAATAGGAACAAGGATACAACACTAGCGCTATAAATACCCAACGACTGCCAAGCAAAATTTTTAATGATCGACATCATTCTAGTTCCTTAGTTAATCTCAAACACTATAAGGTTCCATAGTTATAGGAACTCTTTTTCCACCTTTCGCATTTTACGAGCACGATATTAACAAGCGACCTTAATAACATTTCTCGCGCACTAACCGCATCACGCATTGGCCCAAACTTTACCATTAACTCCACTCACTTGGGTTAATATCTTGAATTGAGCTTGCCTCATCTCTGTAGGATTGCGCCTCTCTCTGGTCATGGGCCTAAGGCAACGGGGACGAGGTACTGTGCATCAATAGAGTTGAAAACTATATTCCTATTATCAATATTATCAATACTTGACTCTACACTCCTTTATACCACTTTTTACGTTTTCCGCTAAAATAAAGGGCACAAAAATGCTTTCCATCAATTACTCAAATCTCTCATTAGCGGTTCGCATTGCCTTATTTGGTTAAACTCAACAAGAAATGAGGTGAATGAAATTCATGAAGGCTTTAAAATCTTAGTTATGAAAGGTTCAAGGGGTCGAGTTGTCATCACTTACGGAACATTCGATTTGTTGCACCAAGGTCATATCAACTTGCTCAGGAGAGCTCGCGAGCTGGGGGACTACCTTATCGTAGGTGTTACATCTGAGTCATACGATTTGCAACGTGGAAAACTTAACGTTCGCCAGCCCCTCAGTGAACGAATTAAAAATGTTGAAAGGACGGGACTTGCTGATTTAATTATTGTAGAAGAATACGAAGGACAAAAAATTGAAGATATAGAACGCTATAACGTGGATATTTTTGCTATTGGGTCGGACTGGAAAGGAAAATTTGATTATTTAAAAGATTTTGCTGAAGTTGTTTATCTTGAAAGGACACGTGGAATATCTAGTACGGATTTAAGGGGATATCTGAAACTCGGAATAATCGGCACTGGTCGCATAGCTCAGCGCTTCATCAATGAAGCCAAATACGTAAGTGGGGTATTAGTAGAATGGGTCTATCATCCCAATGAAGAAAAGGCCAAAGCATTCGCCCAGAAATTTGAGCTTTCGGTTGGCACCGGGAATTTGAGCGAATTTTTTTCGGAGGTAGATGCGATTTACATTGCCACTCCTCATCATACACATTATGAATATATTTCAAAAGGTCTTCAAGCTAACAAACATGTTCTCGCAGAAAAACCGATGGTGCTAAGCCATAATCAAGCCAAAGAACTCTTTGCATTGGCTTACGAAAGAAAGAAAGTATTGTTAGAAGCCATAAAAACAGCTTTTGCGCCAAGTTTTCGACGTATAATAGGACTAGCTCGCAGCCGTCGTGTAGGTCAAATTGTCCATGTCGATGCCACATTTACAAAATTAATTTCCGAAGGCCGCGAACTCGATCCAACACAAGCAGGGGGAAGTGTTACTGAATTGGGAAGTTATGTGCTATTACCTACCGTTAAACTTTTGGGAACTAATATTAAAGCGAGTTTTCTTTCAAAGCGTGGGCCGACCGGCGTTGATATTTGGACACGTATTACCTCCCTAACTGAAGGCAAAGCAGCCACAGGGCGTGTAGGTATTGGGGTAAAAGAAGAAGGTGATTTAGTAATAGGAGGCACTACAGGTTATATTTATGTCCCAGCGCCATGGTGGAAACCCAAATGCTTCGAAATCCGACGTGAAGATCCTTCGCAAAATGAAACTTATTGCGACGTTTTTGCAGGAGACGGGCTACGTTACGAATTGGCCCATTTCGCGCAACTAATCCAGCAAGGTCGAATTGAAAGCCATTTGCTACGCCCTGAAGAAAGCATCGCTATAGCAGGCGTAATTGAGCAATTCTTGCTTGGCAAAAATGTGAGTTGGCTATAACTAGATTCTACAAAGTGAAGAGGTTTGGCGACGTGGGCATCTCGGCTATCACCTTAGAACCTGTGGATATCATTAAGCGCTCTTTTGCTGTGAACCTCTTGGCTGCTTCTCCTTGGCAAAGGCGCACAACCAGGCTACCGCTAACCTGGCGGCCGGCTTTCTTGAGCACCCCATTGCCCATACTCCCTTTCCCATCAAAACCATTCAAGTTGACTGGGACAACGAGTTCATGGCGGAGTTTGAAGAGACCTGCCAACGCCTGGGCATTCGGCTCTTCGTTCTTCCGCCCAAAAGCCCCAAGCTAAACGGTCACGTGGAGCAGATGCAGCGGACCTTTAGGGAAGAGTTTTACACTCGGCCTTTATCGAGCAAGATTCCGGAGCTCCAAAGGGAGCTTAACGCCTATCTTGACTACTACAACCACGAGCGGCCGCATCGGGCGCTTGGTGGTCTTACGTGCCTTAATGGCTATGATCCAGAAGAAGTCGGTCCCCGAAGAGACTCATGTGCTGATCGATTATAAGTCCTGTATCAGGTCAAGATGTTGGTTAGAATTGTAAGGGGCTCTATGAATCCAGCAGATATAGCCTTAATTGTCCCAACTTTCAATGGTGGAAAGACATGGGTACGTTGGTTAGAAGCCTACGCGCGCCAAACACTTCGCCCAAAGCATCTCCTTGTAATAGATTCCTCATCCCAAGATGAGACAGCAACATTGGCTCGTGCGTATGGTTTTAAAGTTCATACGATTTCCCAATCGGAATTTAATCACGGTAAAACACGCAAGATGGCAATGGAAATACTTAAAGACGCCAATATTCTAATATATATGACCCAAGATGCCATTCTAGCTTCCCCAGACGCCATAGAAAAGCTAATTACACCATTCAGCGAATCAGACGTGGGAGCAGTATATGGTCGACAACTTCCCAGACCAGGAGCTGATCCTATTGAAGCACATTTACGCCTTTTTAATTATCCACAAAAATCAGAAACACGCACTGTGACAGATATTCCCAAACTAGGACTTAGAGCCGCATTTATATCTAACTCATTTGCTGCATATCGTCGCCGGACTTTAGAAGAAATAGGTGGATTTCCTAATCATATAATTCTAGGTGAGGATATGTATGTAAGCGCAAAAATGCTGCTTGCTGGTTGGAAGCTTGTATACCAAGCGGAAGCCCAAGTTTATCATTCACACAATTACACACTATGGCAAGAATTCAAGCGCTACTTCGATATTGGTGTTTTCCATGCGCGTGAACCCTGGATTCTTGAAAAATTCGGTAAGGCAGAAGGGGAGGGATTACGCTACGTACGTTCCGAATTAGCGTTCTTATTAAAAAAGAAACCAATGCATATTCCTAAAGCTCTGATCAGACTGCCGATAAAATATATAGCTTACAAATTAGGAAACCTAGAAGCCTTTCTTCCGAAGTTCCTTAAACAACATTTAAGCATGCATCCCCATTTTTGGAATTTGCAAGAAAACTGATTTTTATCTATCAAATATCAATAAACTTCCACAAGAAGCTTGGTAAGGGCCAAGCAAGCTTTTCACTTACATTAAATGGGCAGAAAGTGTCAAATCTTTGTGTAAAAGTCCATGTCGTGAATAATACATACTGCAGAGGGCACTGACTTCATTTTGAATGTCAGCCAAACCCGGCAGCTTTTGAACACTCTCTTTCGGTTTATTCGGAATACTATGCGCAAAGTACGTAAGCTGGGTATACGTGTTTGTTAACCGATTCGGGCCTGGGAAGGTAGCGTCGCGTATTTTGTGGGTTAATCCGGAGGTCTCAAGTGACGAAGGAGGAACTCCGCGGATTGACGAAGGAAGAGATCAGCCGGCGCATTCGGGAGGGCGTG
>JAADDM010000146.1 GCA_013153955.1 Gammaproteobacteria bacterium
GGCGTGTTTGTCCAGCACCACGGCTGGCGAATGCACCTCTGATTTTTTGCCGCCACGGTCACCGAGGGGCGTAGCCCCGTCCGCTGAACGCGGGGTTGGGCGAAGCCAGCGCTCCAAAGTCAAGATAGACTTTACCTTATAGATGGTTAATAGCACCCACATATCAAAAACTTAATTATTGGGAAAACTGTCCCCAGCACCATTATTCCTGTAAAAATTAATAGTACCACGTTCTGCATTTTCATAGCTTTGTATTTGCGATACTCTAAAATTTCTTTCGCAGTTCTCCCCTGAGGCGTATCTGGCCCGTTAACAAAAATTTCAATCAACTCTTCATCATTTCTCTGCTTATAATCTAAGTATGGCATTTTCCCTTACTCCCTTTCATCTATAAAAAGAGATTCTTCTAATAGTGGATTACAAGTAAGGTCTCCTCCTTTAATAAGTGCAGATAGATTTTCTTTAAACCAGCTAAGCATTGTATCTATTTCTTGTGTTACTGTAGAATTTGTAGGATTCCTAAAAAAGTTTCTTATACCAGTAAGCATGATTTCATATTGCAAAGCCCGTCTTTTCTTATTTATCTTTATACCAACTGGCTCCCAATAGTCAGGCACTGGCACGCCAAAATCAGCCAGAAATTCCTCAAACCATTTTGGGCCTGGATACCACTTATTTCGGATAAGGGCAAGGAAACACAAGTACATCTTTCCCAGAGTTAATAAGGGGACACGAATCAAACGCCATTTGGCCTCCTCAGTTGACCTCAATACTTGCTCCATCAAACGCACATTTTGGTTATCTTTATTCATCTGGCGGTAATGAAGAGCCCCCCAAAAATAACCAAAAGTATTTAAAATATACCTAAGCATTGCTTTTCCACGAGGTGAAAGAGAGATAATATAGTGCTCTTTGATCTGCGAAGGGGCAATAATCTTTACAGGTTGATCTGGGGACTGAATCTCTATCAAAGGCGGTATATCCTCGTTGATCCAAGATTGCGTATCGCACATAACCCTAAGAACGTCATCTTTTGGTATATCTATCTTTGCCACCACATTGAGTATCTCTTCCACAGTTGGCCGCGTGTGCTGACCGCCATCCTTTTCTTTTAATGAAAAATTCCAAATACTCGACAACAACAAAAGAGGAAGTAAATCTCGAGCTAATTCACTATTAGCATCATCATCAATATTCCATCTTGTATGCCATTTGTTAGCCACGCCTACTATATCGAGTAACCGCATATGCCTCAAATTATCAGGCATACTTCCCAACCATACAAAGTACATCGTCAACACATCGCGTTCTCTTTCAAACCTTGTTTTTCCGCTTAGATAGTCAGAAAACTTACAAACATACTTCAAAAAGTCAGTATGTTCAGCTAACAAATAGCGTATAGAATGGTTAGCGAGCTCAGTAATATGGATTTTTCTCCACGCATCCAAAATCACAAAAGACGTCTGCCGGATTTGTTCTTTTACCTCTTTGTCTATGTTAGTTTTCTCAAAAGAAAGTTCTATTCTGCGTTGTACAATTTGTTTCATTATTTCCCAGGACAGCTTAAGCGGAGGGACACTATGCGCCTCTCTAAGGGCAATGTCTTGGAAGCCTTCCTGCAAATACAGGTAAACTTTCATAAACCGGGGCGGGGCTTGCTCTTCATCAAATTCATCAAGAATTAAGATGTTTTCAGATCTCACAGATACCACCACATTAGCAAAAGAGCTAATACTTCCAGCCAGTCTCTTCAACGAGGTTTGTATTCTTGCCTGTTGTTTATAAGATAAGCCGTCTACATTATCTATCCATATACATTGACGCTTATATTTAAAAACATCATGAGCAGCATGTATCAGCAAGGAAGGCTTTAAACGGGGATGATTTACTATTTCTTTCCAAATATAATCGGCTAATTTATCATCGGTATCAAAATTCTCCTCCAACCATTCCAAAATAGTGGCTTCTTCTCTCGTTCGTTTGTATTGCCTATAACGCCGGTATAGAGGAAAAAGAACCCCTCCAAAATTGTATCCTGTAAGCCTCCCTAGTTTATTATAATTTTCCATAATGTACTCTATTAAGCGAAACAAAGGCTCTATTACCTCCTCTTGTCTGTTAAGAGAATATGTAAATATTTCTTTTAAGTATCGCGATTTGATACCTTTTAACATCAAAGCACTAATTTCGCTTGGACTAATCTGATCAAGCGACTGGGACTCAAAAAAATCTCCTCGGCGAGCATCAAAGATCATCACTAAGTTATGATCTTTTTCCATTTTCTCTTTAACCCGATAGGCTATTGATGTCTTGCCCGAACCTCGTTCGCCCACCACTAAAATCATTCTCGGCCACTTCTTTAAAGAATCGATAATCATATTTTCTTCGGGACGCTCGACGTATAGCTTTTCAAAAAACTCCGCATGTTCTATATGAGCAGGGCGCGGCAAGAACAACTTTTCCCTTGCAATATCCTCCTGATCAAGCGAGAAATCGCAAACTGCCCTATGCAGATCTAAGAATTTTTGCATCTCTTGCACAAAATCAGGGTCCCACTTACAAAGTCTCATGATTACCTCCCAAATGAAAACAATTTATCGCCCAACGAGGGCGTGAGCGGCTTGCGTTGCCGAGCGCAGCGAGGCGAGCAAGTCCGCTCAACGCAGAGTTAGCCATTAAGGAAGTTTATAAATTTGCACGGTCCAAATGACCCCACCAATTTTGTTTGTAGTAATGGTAATAGCATATCCATGCGCATTTCTCCACCTAACAGCAGCTGGAGCCTCAACGTCTGGTGTTTCAATGTCCTTTATTCCCATTCGCTCTAATACTAGAGGCCATTGTTCCAATGAATAATTATCTTCTTTTAGACCTTCTATTATCTGAATCCCTCTTGCTATACCGTTGTTATCATATATTATCCATAAAACATATTTACCTACACGATACGTTCGTATTTCGCCACCACTAGGTATCTCATCTATTTCACCACTCCCAAATGGCATTGTTTCAATGGCCTGACCTAACATACTTTCTACCTGAACAATATAACTGCCAATAATTTCTGTCACGTCCACAATACGAGATAGACTTTTCATAGGGATTTCAGTAGGGATAGAGTGAGAAGAAGTGGTGGACAAGGGAGGAACAGAAGTAACAATTTCTTTTGGTGTGGCGGTAGGAATTGTCTTTTGTTCAATGGTTGGAACCAAAGTTGCGGTTGTAGTAAGCAGTTGCGTAGGCTGGGCAGAAGCAGCCATACTCACAGGTGTAAGTTCTGTAGAAACTGGAGCTGAAGCAGGTGCAATGCTCGGCCCTATAGCCAACCCCAAACCCCCACATAAAAAAGGCATAATTACAGCAATAAAAATTGCACTTATAACAACAGGGTTCTCTCTCAAATATATCAAGACATTTTGATGGAATCCCTTGGATTTATTTGGTTTGCCAGGAGCAGCATATGCAGATGTTTCTTTAACGCTTTCCATCCATTTCACAAGAGCGTTTCCATCAATCAAATGTATTGGCTTTCCAATCGCCCACTGTTGAGCTGGTAACGTAATTGTACTTGTCGTGACCAAATATGCTTCGTCGGCACGATTATGAACCATGGCACCGTAAAGGTCTCGCACAACAGGTTGTCCAACAGGACGTGTATAACGTTTGCACTGAACAATCGCCACTTTTTCGTCTTTACGAAGAATTAGATCTACACCTTCATCACCAGAAAGAGCCGTCGTTCGAACCTCGTATCCCATTTTTTCAAATAAGGAGCCCACAAAACGTTCGAAAGAAACGGGATCCAACCGTCTAATTTCCTCAATTTGTCTCACCCGATCAAAGTATTCAGCCTCCTGCGAACGCAGCCGGAGCCGCGATGAGCGTGACTGGTCTCGTCCTCCACCCATCATCCATCTAAGTAAGAGCGCAATTCCTCCTAATCCAATCACTGCAACCACCAATGTGACCTCTACCTGCGAGAACGCTTCACCTAAAGACCACCAGCTCAAAAAAGAAACCAACAACATATAAGTGAAGGTAGCAACTGCCATAATAAGAGGAGAGGAGGAAGATAAACCTGGCAGATTGGACAAACGAAAGTGAGATTTAAACCAGTCCCTATATCCAGAATGTGTAAGCGCTAGCACAGCCCCTATGATACCAAGAGAAAGGCCATAAAATCCCAGACCAGCTATAATTGAGAAAAAGATAAGAGGATAGATAAAAAACCACAAAAGCACTGTCTTAATACAACCTTTCTTCATAAAGACACGCCTCCAAACTATGGCTAACAATAGCGTCAGCGGCTGGCAAGCCGAGCGAGCGCAGCGAGCGAAGGCGAAGCCAGTCCGCTGCACGCGGGGTTGGGTTGTGCTTCAATATAATTCATCTACAGCAAGAAATAGCACATTAAACAAGCTCTGCTGAATTTGGTCGAATCGCTGCCGAACAACTAACACCGACGCAATATTGTGTGCACCATAATTTCGTAAACCATACGACAACGCTACATCACTAGCCAACCCTGTCAATGGGGCCCCATCTGAAAACCTAAACACGCCATCCAAAATATCTCCGACGATGCTCAGATTAGGATCGGTATTGAAAGATTGATTAATTTCTTGGAGTTTTTGTGGATTTAGTCCTAAGTTCGCTTGGCCTGACAAAAATAGTGCATGCTCGCGAAAATACCTTTGGTTCGGATTATGGACTTTTATTGCTGCGTCAACAACTAATAGGACATCAAAAAGCATATTACTTTCAATCTGGCTTGTAAAAATGCTCTGTTTTGCATAACCAGGAACTCTCCCAAAAAGAAAAAGCCTACCGAGAGAATAGGCAAACAGAAAAATGGTGTCTAAATTCGACGAACTGACAAGAAAGCGGTTCCTAAAGTCTTCTATTGATAAAGTCTTTGCGTATGATTGGCGATAAACCTGCAGAAACTGCTCTAGAAATCGGGCTTGGTATTCTGGCCAAATTCTAAACGCTTGGTCAATTTTCGTAAAATCAAAGGTTGCAAAAGCAAATGCAGGAGTATTTGGACGCTCATTATTGTGTGTTCGAATATCTTCCTGAAGAGCTTGGTGCATAAGGAGATAACCCATATCAAGTTCGCCTCTGCTAATAGAGGCCATCCCCCAAAAGTAGTAGGGAGTTCCTTTGTGAATAAATCTGCCTGGGTTTTTTGCTTCCCATTCTAAAGCAGGGCGCAAAATCCTACTCCAGTACATTTCCGCCTTATGCCATAATTCCCGTTGAAAAAATCTGTTAATAAGCCAAGCTAAGTTGTTGTAGTAGCGGTCATGTAATGCGGGATCGCCATTGGATCTGTCAAAGAATTCCAGCGACAACCTATCGAATTCTTCACTTACGAAAGGCTCGTTCTCTGAAAGATTGAATTGTACCCCAGCAATTTCAAATTGCATTATACCCTTCCGGTATATCGAACAAAGAGATGCAACCCAACGAGCGCGTCAGCGGCGCGGCGGTGCCGTCCAAGGAGACGGCGGGCGAGAGTTACTTTGCCTTTTGCGGCCACGGTTGGCGCGCGGCGCAGCCGCGTCCGCTGAACGCCGGGTTGGGCATGGTTTAACCATTTTCAGCAGATTCAGCAGAATCACTTATGAGTTCCGACCAAAATTCTGGATACTTCTCTTTCACACTTTTTCTAAAATCCTTAATGGCTTCCTTTGCATATACAATCCGTGCCCATAATTCGTCTCCCTCATCCGAGGGGAAAAAAGAAAAGGCTCTTATCTCTTCGGCCTGTGAAAGTGCATGCATTCTATTTACTTCAAAAAAATCATTCAAGGCATTAAGATCTGCGATCACAATATCCAGAGCCATTAACGTTTCTGTATCTGTGTGCAGGTTAGTTAAAACTCTGTGCAATGATGTTATCACGTCCACTTGCGACAATCTTTGATAGATTAGTCTCTTTTTATCATGCCGGATTTGATCCAGGAATTTTATTTGCTCCTCTGCGTTCGCCACTTGTACCATGACTCGCTCCAACACAGCATAAATTTGCTCTTGCTGTTTACGCCCTTGTCGCTTTTCCATTTCTCGATTTACCCACAATGCTATCGGCACGCCTAATCCCACACCAACAACCGTAGCGAAAAGATTTCCCATTGCCGCGTCACGAAAAGCGATATCGGGGAAACGTCTAATAAAATACGCAATTGACCAACAAGCAATGATTATGCTAACACCAAGAAGGAATTTCTGCTCATTAGTCATAGCTCTCCATCCTGCCCAACGGCAGCGTGAGCGGCTTGCGTGGCCGAGCGCAGCGAGGCGAGCAAGTCCGCTCAACGCAGGGTTAGGGTGAAAACCCGCACCTCGCCACACAACGCACCTCGGTTTGAAAAGCCTGGGTTTGACCCGCCTCATTGTCACACGCTTGCTTCGTTGCCCGCAAAACCCACTTTCATTTTACAA
>JAADDM010000281.1 GCA_013153955.1 Gammaproteobacteria bacterium
GTTACAAAAATAAATTTAGTCATTTATCACACTTTATTAAACGTTTGGAACTCAAGGAATTCGAGCTTTCAGAATGGGAGAGAATTATAGCCTAAAACCACATATCCATCAATGTAATAGTTTGCTCAAAACAACATTCAATCGACATCATTTTAGACTGCCTAAAGCCTATTAAGATGAGGTTAAGTTTAAAAACTCAACTTTCGAGAAGGCTTATGTGCGCACGTCAACACCAATTAAGGCACTTACATCTGCTCTTGATAAAGTCATAAGCACCTTCATGTCAACACCCTCTCCCAAAAACAAGCAGCGCGTACAACCAAGTACAGAGATCAAGCGCCCTTGATAAGTCAATACTGGCCACACCTGCCTCTCCCAAACAGGAATGTCATTTTTCTGAAAGAATTTCTTAAGACTTTTTCTTTTTATATCATCCTCTTGAGAAAGATTCCTAACCCTAAAAAGAGATGAGTTAAATATCTCAAAAACAGGGATACAGACTTTAAATTCACGCGCCACACCTGCCTCAAGACAAGCACCCTTCACTTTATCCAAAGGGTAATCATATGGCAGCAACGCCCTCCTTAAATAAGCCAAACGCATCCCGTCAAATCTGAGCATTCCCTGTGCTAATTGGTATGAAAAAGCACACTGCTTACTAACCCCTTCGACAGAGACAACTGAATGGATCCACTCATAATGCTTACCACTCAACTGCAAACCAAATTTATGAAACATCCAGTAGCGAATACAATTCTTAATCGCCGGCCAATCTAATATAGTCAAAGGCTGCAAATTTAAATAAAGAGGTAATTTCGACTGATCAGCTAAATCAATTTGAGCAAGCCTATCTAGTAAATCATGCGCTTCGGCTAAATTTTTAGCTACTTTTGCAAGGGATCTCTCGGCCTGGGGCCAGACCCTTTTTAAAACGGGCAATACGGCATGACGAACATAATTTCGACGATACCGATGATCTTCATTAGAAGGGTCATCAATCCATTCAAGACAGTGCGCTTTCGCATACGCTTGCAGACAAGCATAAGGGACATTGAGAAGCGGCCTAACCAGATCAACAGCCAACTCTCCAGCAAGATTATCTAGCGGCATCACAGCAAGAGATCTTCTGTATGGAATACCAGCCCCCCCAGAAACACCAGCCCCTCTCACCAAATTCAACAAAACTGTCTCAGCCTGATCGCGTTGATGATGCCCTGTCACAAGGATTGCGTCTGCAGATAATCCCTCTGTCAAAGCAGCATAGCGTAACTTGCGAGCAGCAAACTCTACCCCATTAGCCTGATCACAAGAAAGATCAATCGCGGTGGTGCTAAAAGCAACGTTTATGCGTACACACTGTCTTTGGCAGTGCTGCGCCCATTCAGCTGAGTCACTCTGTAAACCATGGTCGATATAGTGTGCAGAGAGTATCCCTTGAAATTCAGCGTGCTGCGCAAGGAGATGCAGTAACACTGTCGAATCCAACCCTCCACTAAAGGCGACTTTAACAGGCGTACCGACTGAAACTTGACGAATAAAATGAGTGATTGCGGACTTAAGAAGTTGACTAGATTTTAGAGTGGTGGAAACAGCAGAATTGTTCATCATCAAGCTCTATTTCCTCTCGCCAGCAGAGCGCTGCGAGAGGGAGACAAAAATAAGGATCAGGAAACGTCGAAATTTCCATAATCCATGTAACGCTGATAACGAGACCCTATCAGCTCATCTACAGGCTTACCTTTTAACCCATTTATCTGGGCAATAAGCGCACTCTTTAGATTAGAAGCGGCAACTTTATAATTTCGATGCGCACCACCTAATGGTTCAGGAATGATCTCATCCACCAAACCTAATGACTTTAAACGAGGTGCGGTAATACCCAACGCTTCAGCGGCATCGGCCGCATTCGCCGCATTTTTCCAAAGAATCGAAGCACAGCCTTCAGGCGAGATAACAGAGTAAGTTCCATGCTCCATAATCATCGTCACATCGCCGACGCCAATCGCTAAAGCGCCACCTGACCCGCCTTCACCAATCACTGTACAGACAATCGGAACTTTAAGCTCCGCCATCTCGATTAGATTTCTAGCAATCGCCTCACTCTGACCACGCTCTTCAGCGTTGATACCTGGGTATGCGCCAGGGGTATCGATAAAAGTCACAATGGGCAGACCAAATCGCTCTGCCATCTTCATTAAGCGTAAGGCTTTGCGATATCCTTCCGGACGCGGCATACCAAAGTTACGACGAATTTTCTCTTTTGTATCTCGGCCTTTCTCTTGTGCAATGACCATAACAGGCTGACCGTCTAAACGTGCCAAGCCGGCCACAATCGCTTCATCATCTGCAAAAGCACGATCCCCGTGAAGCTCTTTAAAATCTGTGAACACCTCTTTGATATAGTCCAATGCATAAGGACGCTGAGGATGGCGTGATAACTTAGCAATCTGCACATCCGTCAACTTTGCAAAGGTTGATTCCGTTAATGTTCTGCTTTTTTCTTCTAACGCGGAAATCTCTTGCACCAAGTTCATATCACTGCCGTCTAAATGGCGTAATTCATCAATCTTAGCTTCTAATTCTGCAATAGGCTGTTCAAAATCTAAAAAATCAAGTTTCATTCTATTCCCGTCTTCAAGTTCAATTTCATGACTGTAATTAAGCTCATTCTAGCAAAAATACCTTATATTTGTGGTAAAAGGCCAACTTTTTATCCAATTTAACCCGGCTTTTAGCCCCATTTTTAAGCATTCTACAATTTCACTTTTATATTAGAGATAACTACCGTAAAATCCTCCATTTTTTACGATTTTGTATAAATAACATCGAGCAAGCTTCCTAAGCACTCTTTACTCCCCCCTTATCCCTATTTTAAAAGGCCTAAACACCATGAATACGTTAAACAAATCCGCGCTATTTATCCTAGCGACTACCTTTATTTCAAACACTAGCCAAGCGACAGAAACCGATTCTAACCTAGGTTTTAAAGGCCAAGGAGAAGCTGGATTAACAGACAGCACAGGAAACACAACAAGTACCAGCCTTTTTGCCGCATTAAAACTAGATTATTTGCAAACTGATTATGAGGTAAAAAGTACCTTTGAAGTAGATTATAAGTCCGAAAATAGTGTCCAGACTCAAGAACGTTACCGCATTGCAAGCCAGTACAATCACTTCTATACTGCCGACCATCAAGACTATAGTTTTGCAGGGGTTAAATTAGAGAAAAGCTTCTTTGAAGACATTGATTTAGACAGCATGATTAACTTAGGGTACGGGAAAAAACTTTTTGAAGACCAGAAAACGACCTTTATTTCAGAGATCAGTCTGGGTCAACAGAATACCCAGTATGCAACAAGCTCAAGCAGTCAGAACAGTACACAAACATTTGCTCAGCTCTCTCTAAATATAAAGCACACACTAAACGAGCAGGTTTCTTTTGCACAAAACCTAACCTATCTATCAGGTGCTGAACAGGCAAAACTTGAAAGTGACACAAGCTTTATTATTCATGTAGCTGACAACATTGACTTAAATATTAGCTACAAATACCGTCATAATAATGCGCCAGCAGTGGGCATCAAAAATACCGATGCGCAGACTATTATGACACTTGCCTATCAATTTTAACCCCTGCCTATATTAAACCAACAGGGTGCTAAGCGCCTTAATACCCTGTGTTATGATGATTGATCGATTATGCCCCCTCTAACTTCACCTGTCGAGACTGCATATAAATATCAAGCAACGCGCAATGCTGTTGACTCTGCTTAAATAGATTACGTCCTAAACACTCCCCCCAAAATCCTTCACCTGCCTGCACATTTAACCAAGCCTGATTCGTCAACTTAGCCCCAAATAATAGTGTCACCGAATAACGATTAGTCACCCCGGTCAATGCCATCTCTAGCGCAAACATAAGTGTTTTATACACCAGCAACCAATGACTGCTTTCAGATAGAAAGTAAATAGAGCCTTGAAGGCTTTCTAATGCCGCTTCTTTTTCTCCTAATGCCAAATAGCACCAAAACTTAAGGTCTACAATCTTCAGTTCAGCCCAAAAACTGTGTGGATCAGGCATTAAACCAATCAAAGAGGCTACCCCTTGATGATCACTAAACCCGAGCTCGTCAATGAGATTAATGACCTCATCAAATCCGACTGAATCTTCAAGCCTAAGCAGAGATTCACGTAACATACGCCCCATATTTTGATTGCGCTCAATCACCTCCTCAACAGGGTATATTTCGGACATCCCAGGTACGACTACCCGACAGGCTTCAAAACCATAATGACGATAATTTGCAACATAAGTGGTATAACCCGCCGCTTCAACAAGCGCACAAAGCGTATCCCATTGTGCCTCAGTATCACCTGAAAAATTCCAATGAACAAAATCATAATCGTAGTCATCAGAGATAAAATGGACATGAATCAAGCCACTTGAATCAATAAAATGATTCTCCAAATTTTCATCTTCAGCCACCGTGAACGCATCAAAAACAGGCATTTGAAACCCATCAAGATTTCCTAAATTCCGACCTTGTAAGGACTCTGTTAAGGTGCGTTCAAGCGCAACCTCAAAAATAGGGTGTGCGCCAAAAGAGGCAAAACAGAGGCCTGTTTTTTGTTCAAACAGCGTTACATTGATCACAGGATATACGCCGCCTAAAGACGCATCCCTAATCGAGACAGCAATGCCTTCTTGCTTCATCCCCTCGATGATTGCAACAATCTCAGGAAAATGGTTCACCACGGTTTGAGGTACTTCCGGCAAGCAGATATTCTCACGCATGATTTTATTTTTAACCCAACGCTCAAAGATCTCTGATAAACCTTGGACTTGAGCCTCTACCGCAGTATTTCCTGCTGACAAACCATTGCTTGCATACAAGTTACTCAATAAATTCATGGGGAAATAGACCGCACCCCCTCCTACCTGATGCAGTTCAATCGCTCTGACTGTATTTTGCGAATCATTAAAGCTTAATAAATCAACTAAGGAAAGCGCTTCATCAGTATCATAAAAGGACCAAAGTTCTGGCGAAAGACACTCCGCAAGATTGGCTTTTGAAAAGGACTTTTCATTCGGGTAATATAGCCAATCATGCGCAGCTTCATCTTCCACGCGCTCTAGCCAATAATCCGAAAAAAAATAATTCGTCGATAGCCTCTCTATAAATTCGCCTAATGCACTGGCCAATGTAGATTTTCGACATACTCCCTTGCCATTCGTAAATAAACCGGGACACTTTTTTTCATAGATGTGTAACGAGTAAACATTCGTTACAGGGTTTAGCCACGAAGCTTCTACAATATCAAACCCCGCCTGCAATAAGGCCGCTTGCATTTTCTCAATAGAGACCTCCAAACAATCATCCTTACCTTTTATATAGGTGAGCTCACTCATTACTTTAATATCCTATTCATACACCATTAAAACAGTGTTTACTTATATAAATTCAATCTAGTGCAACACCAATGATTTTTGATTATGGCGCGCGTTAAAGTTAGTAAAATGTACTAGTCAAAACACCTATTCTGAGGAAACACCATGAATAATATGAAAAAACTAAGCCTTTCTACCTTTTTACTGACTGCAGGCATGACACTGAGTGCCCATGCATTTTCTGCCGACCCACACCCGGGGCAAGCATTAGAAACCGCTGCTAACTGTTTAAAGTGCCATGCAAGCCAACCCTATGATCCATCAAAGACCAAAGACTGGCCTGCATTAGTGAAGGTTGTTCAGTTCTGTAACGATAACCTTAACTCAGGTATGTTTGAAGATGAAGTCGAAGAGCTTGCTGATTATTTAAATGAAAAACACTATCATTACGCAAAGTAAGCCACGAGGGTTGGCTGTGACAGCTTATGACAGCCAACCCATTCAGATAGACTCAACATTTAAAAGCGTCATCAATCTAATTTCCGTTCTTATGCCACCCAAAACACTTCAGACATTACTCGCGTTTTAAACGCTCTAGCTTCCATCTTATCGCTTTGATCATGAGAGGATCAGCCTTATCCAAGCCCTCTTCGAATAACTGTTTTTGCGCATCTAGCACTATTTTATCTATCGCCTCAATCAAAAAATAGACCTCGGCATTTTCAGATATTCTCTGCCAGTCTCGCTGTTTGGCTGACCAGAGTTGGTACAAAATGGGCTTTTCCTCTAATAAAGAGAGGATTTTATCTAGGGCTTTATTTAAGGGTTTGATGGTCTCATGAGGCTGATAGGGACGTTTATAAGGGCCATAAAAACTTAAACGATGCAATTTAACCAGATCAAAAGCTAACGGCAGTCCTTTAATTCTATTTTGCACGGCCTCCTGTTTAGCCCTATCAATTCGATCTACTGTCAGCATAGGGGCATCCGATTTCCAACGTCCAAATACGATATAGA
>JAADDM010000231.1 GCA_013153955.1 Gammaproteobacteria bacterium
ATTCTAAAAAAATTGCGTCGTTAGGGCTCAAAATAAAGCGCCAGCGGAGTTACCACGGGCTCGCCCTCAATGTAGACATGGATCTCTCACCCTTCCAAATGATTAACCCCTGTGGATTACACGGCATGGAGATGACCCAACTCAGCCAACTTATCCCTGAAAATAGCCCCAGCCTTTTAGACACCGCAGCCAAATTAACAGAGATACTACAGCGTAGATTAATGGCTTGTGGCACTCTCTCTCAAAGCACTGCACCCTAATCCCCCTTACCCTTCTTAGCTAAGCTGCACTCAATTATCTAACCCTGTGACATCGACGCTAATCCGCTATAATACGTCCATATTAACGTTAATCGGTTCTTCTATACAGATGTCAAATCCTCCTCAAATTCAAGAAATCAATCTCAGCGAAATCGGCAATCTTAAAGCCCGTAACCAAGCGATGCCTAAGGGTCAGTATAAAACTAAGTCCCTTAAACACCGCCCAGATCCAACGGCTGATAAGCTTAAAAAGCCTCGCTGGATTAAAGCCAAACTGCCAAAAGCCAGTGAGATGCATCGCGTGACAGAGCTTAAAAATATCATGCGTGAAAAAGGCCTACACTCCGTCTGCGAAGAGGCTTCATGCCCAAACCTAGGAGAGTGCTTTGGTCATGGGACGGCGACATTTATGATTATGGGCGACATCTGCACCCGAAAATGTCCCTTCTGTGACGTCACGCATGGTCGTCCAAAAGCACTCGATCAAAATGAACCAAAACATCTCGCTGAAACCGTCAAAGCGATGCAACTTAAATATGTGGTGATCACCTCAGTTGATCGAGATGATTTACGAGATGGCGGGGCGAGGCACTTTACCAATGTCGTCACCGAACTGCGTGAAAGCCTACCCGAGTTAAGAATAGAGACCCTTGTGCCCGACTTTAGAGGTCGCTTAACCGTCGCCTTAGAAACCCTAAGCGAAGCCGCACCTGATGTACTCAATCACAACCTTGAGACCGTACCACGCTTATACGAAGAGGCCAGACCAGGGGCAGACTACCAGGCCTCCCTAGACCTACTTAAACGCTTTAAAGCCATGCAACCCAATGTGGTCACTAAATCAGGCCTAATGGTCGGCCTAGGCGAAACCATGGAAGAACTGCTTCAAGTCATGCAAGACTTACGTGATCATGATGTTGAGATGCTCACCGTTGGCCAATACCTTCAACCCAGTGACTTCCACATTGCCGTCAAGCATTATTGGACACCCGAAGCCTTTAAGGCCGTTGAAGAAGCAGGCTATGCAATGGGCTTTACCAATGTCGCTTCAGGGCCGATGGTGCGCTCTTCATACCATGCTGATTTACAAGCTCAGTCAACCGACACCCCGACCTCTTTTACCTCATAATTTTGGATTATTTCTATGAACAACAGTATTCAACGATTCCTATTTAAAGACCTTAATATTCGTGGACAAGTGGTTCGCTTAGAGGAGGCCTGGCAGTCAATGACGACCGACCGCCACTATCCAAAAGCCATTATTGAGCTACTAGGAGAACTCTCGGGCTTTGCCGTTATCATGGCAACGGGCATGAAACACGCGGGGAAAATCACCCTGCAAATTCAAGGATCAGGCCCCATCACCCTATTAGTGGTTGAGGTTAGCCATGACCTAAAAATCCGTGGCGTGGCTAAAACCAATCAACCGATTGATGAACAGACAGATTTAGACAGTTTATTAGGCGATGGCCGTATTATGGTCACATTAGACAACAGTGTTACCAAGCGCCACTTTCAATCATTTGTCGACCGTCAAGGTGAGACGATTTCAGAAGTTTGCGCTAACTTTTTAAGTCAATCTGAACAGTTGCCTTCAAAAATGTGGCTCTCCGCAAATGAGCACGCAATGGGCGGGGTTTTGATTCAAAAACTGGCTGATACGGATGATATTGATGCCGATGGTTGGGATAGAGTTCACAGCCTTACCAACACCTTAAAAGATGAAGAGCTGACAACATTGGATGCCGAAACCCTATTGCACCGCCTATTCCATGAAGAGGTGATTGAGCTGTTTGAAGCCAAAGAGGTGGTTTATGAATGTCCAAAAGACAGTAGCAAAGTAGAAGCGATGCTGCTCTCACTCGGAGAGGCCGAAGTGCGTAAGATTCTAAAGGAGGAAGGGGAAATTGTTGTGCACAATGAAATCTGTAACTTCCACTTACGCTTTGGTGAGAAAGAGGTTGATGAATTATTTACTGAAGCAGCCGACACATCGATTCAATAACTTCTCAAACCATAGCGCTCTATGAGAAGACGCCTAATAACCTCTCTTCAACATCAAAGGCCACTCAATGCCTTTGATGCCCCTCATTCAGTCTAACTTGTTAATACTAACAAGCGATTTGATTAAAGCCCCCCCTCTCTAAGCTACTGTAGTACTTCTTGTAGATCTTCAACCGCAGGCGCAAACCAATAAGATCCCGACACGGCTTTGGAAAAGTTAAGCAACTGGTCAATCTTTTTGTCTTCGGTTAGGCCGTACATACTCTCTAACTGGCTACTAAACCGTTTTAAATCACATGCAAACGCCAAAAAGAGCAGTCCATGCTCGGTTACCGTGCCATAAGGAGCTGAGCGTCTATAAATTTTCATCGCTTCGCCTTCTACCGTTAAGTCGGTACGGTTAATATGCGAATCGTCCGGCATCGCCTCCCCTTCAAGCTCTATATTATCAGTCTTAGTTCGTCCGACGATAGCCTCCTGACAATGAACAGGGATATTATTCCAGGCGGTTAAATCATGTACCCATTTCTGACTAAGCACCAGACTACCCCCCGCGCCCTTTCGGTTCTCTGGAATCACAGCTGCTTGGCGCTTTAGCACATCTGTTTTAGGGTTTGCCGTGCCGTCTTCAAAGCCAATCAAATCCGTACTATGATGATAATCAAATCCTCGCTGCTCTAACTTTAAATTGGCTACAGACTGCATCGTATTATGTATCGCCATTGCACCGTCAAATACCTCAGCAATACAAGCACCTTGTAGCCAAAAAAAGAGATCTGCTTGTGTTGATGGCGCGGTATGACCTTGCTGACCGTTAAGCCGTGTAAATGAGGTCAAGGTTTCTGGACACCACTTAGGCTGAAAGGTCTGCCAAGCCTGCTCACCAAAACTCAATACGCAGGTGACGCCCTTAGTATTTGCTAACGCTAGACTGGTAGACACTGCCGATTTTATATTTGATAAGTCGCCTTTTCCAAGCGAGTATTCTAAAAAGTAAAAGTGCTGAGCACCCCCTTTAAAAATGCCTAACTGCGGAGTTTTAACTATCATGCCCGTGCCATCCTATTGTCGAATCTATTAAGATTTACCAGTCTAAGTCATCCCCCTTTAGAAAACCAATGATTGGGGCAGACAAGCGATAAAATCGTACATAAACTTATTGTGCTTCAACTTTATTCACAGTGCCTTAGCTACACGCAAACCCCAAAAGAATAGATCCTGAAGCACGGTCACGACATAGGGAAATAAATGTTACGGTAGATAAGGATTTAGATAATTTTAGGCAATAAAAAACCCCGCTTAATCAAAGATTAAACAGGGTTTAGAATATGGTGCGCCCGAAGGGAGTCGAACCCCTAACCGCTCGGTTCGTAGCCGAGTACTCTATCCAGTTGAGCTACGGGCGCTTTATAGTGTGGCGTATTATATATAAACCCTAGGGCTTGTCAATAACATTAACACGATAAAAACATCTAACTAATGGCGGAGACGGAGAGATTCGAACTCTCGATAGGGTTTAAAGCCTATACTCCCTTAGCAGGGGAGCGCCTTCAGCCTCTCGGCCACGTCTCCTAAGTTAGGCGCGTATAATACAAGTTATACGCAGGATTGTAAACTGTAAAACGCATTATTTATCATTAAATTTTAGGCTTTAAAAGCGAAAGACCTTAACTTAATTAAACGACCTTATTTAACACTTTGATTCCACTCCATTAAAACCAACTTCAATGTATCTAATCAACTCTAATGCCCGCTATGATTCTATCTGAATAGCTGCTGAATCAGGCTTACCAATTAACAGTTCTTCTCTATGAATGGGGATATCACTTGGGGCTTCAATCCCTACTCGTACCTGACCGCCTTTAATCGCGACAATCGTTAACTTAATATCGTTATCAATAATAAGGGATTCGCCCTCTTTTCTTGTTAAAACCAACATACTTCTCTACCAATTTATTATATAAAACCAATGAGTAGTATAAAGCAGTATATAGATACGTACAAATAATTATCTTTATACATTGCCATAAACTGACTGTAAAAAAAGCCCGTTAACCAAAGTTAACGAGCTTTATTAGCACTGTCTTTAAGAGGTTTACCCCCAAGGCTATTTATCGAGTTCAAAGGCTGTATGTAGTGACTGTACCGCTAGGTCAAGGTGACCCTCTTCAACAACAACCGAAATTTTAATCTCGGTCGTACCAATCATCTGAATGTTAATCTCATTATCAGCAAGCGTTTTAAACATTGTGCTCGCAATGCCTGCGTGAGACTTCATGCCGACACCCACCATCGAGATTTTAACAATCGTGTCATCCATCGTCACTTCACGTGCACCTAAATGATTTGC
This sequence comes from Gammaproteobacteria bacterium, assembly GCA_013153955.1. Lineage (GTDB taxonomy): Bacteria > Pseudomonadota > Gammaproteobacteria > Thiomicrospirales > Thiomicrospiraceae > Thiomicrorhabdus. The sequence goes on from JAADDM010000231.1 coordinate 4,615, forward strand.
AGTGCTCTGTAAGATTTCAAGCGCCATCTCCGCATCAGCACGGCTCATCGTAAAGGTAAAGTCTGTTGTACCCTCTATGCCTTGGTTTTGGATAATCATATCAATCTCAAGATTGGCATCAGAGATAGGCCCTAAAATTTGATAGGCGACACCCGGCTTATCCGGTACCCCTAAAATCATTAACTTTGCTTCATCGCGACTAAACGCAATCCCTGAGATTAGAGGCTGTTCCATCTCTGTATCCTTAAAATTATCTTCTGTTGTGATTAATGTGCCACCGCCCTCTTTTAGAGACGATAAAACACGTAGAGGTACTTTATATTTACTGGCAAATTCAACCGATCGAATCTGTAATACTTTTGCGCCTAAACTGGCCAGTTCAAGCATCTCATCATAGGTCACCATGTCTAAGCGCTTCGCTTCTGGTACAACCCGTGGATCGGTAGTATATACGCCATCTACATCGGTATAAATCTGGCACTCATCTGCATTCAGCGCAGCCGCGAGTGCCACGGCTGTAGTATCAGACCCACCGCGACCCAGCGTTGTAATATCACCTTTGATATTGATGCCCTGAAACCCTGCCACCACAACGACCTTACCCTGACCGAGCTGATCAAGCATTTTGTCGCCATCAATCTTTTCAATACGCGCTTTTGAGTGAGAACTGTCTGTCGTCAAGGGGATTTGCCAACCCGTGTAAGAGATGGCTGGGTAGCCCTTCTGTTGCAATGCCATACTCAGTAGTGCAATCGTGACCTGTTCGCCTGTCGTCAGCAGTACATCCATCTCTCTTTTACATGGGCGAGTTTGCATCTCTTTTGCCATCATCGTAAGACGATTGGTCTCACCACTCATGGCTGAAAGCACGACGACAACTTGATGACCCTCATCAACAAACTGTGCGACTTTTTTTGCTACATTCTGGATACGCTCAACATTACCGACTGAGGTTCCACCAAATTTTTGAACAATTAATGCCATGCTATTTTCTTTAAATTCTTGTAACCGTATAGGCGTTTGTACATGCCTTAATCTGTATAGGCATCAGAACGTCTAATGGTATAGGTTATTTAATGCCCACTTTAAAACAACCAGGCCTGGTTGTTTTAAAGTGGGCTTTATTGTGTCGTGAAAGTCATGCTTAATAGAACGGTTTTAGCCGTTTAATCACCGCTTAATGGTTAAATTAAGCCTTTGATTCAACCCACATCATCACGGAAGCCAAAGCGTCTGGTAGCTGAGCAGGGTTACTGCCTCCAGCTTGGGCTAAATCAGGACGACCGCCGCCTTTACCACCGACCTGCTGTGCCACATGATTCACTAACTCACCGGCTTTATACTGCTTAGTAAGTGACTTACTCACGCCTGCAACAATACTGACTTTCTCACCATCAACGGCTGAAAGTACAATAATCGCAGGGTCTAGTTTCTCTTTTAGGCTGTCCATTGTGTCGCGTAGCACGCCACTGTCAGCGCCTTCCATTTTGGCAGAAAGCACATTAATTTCACCAAACTTAACCGCTTGGCTCGCAATGTCACTGCCCTGAGAAGCAGCCATTTTTGCATTTAACTGCTTTAACTCTCGCTCCAGTGCTTTATAGTCAGCCATCACTTGCGTAATCTTCGTTGCGACCTGTTGCGTATCGGTTTTAATTACTTCAGCCACTTTTGCTAAGGTGTCCTCTTGACGATAGATTGCACGCCAAGCACAGTCACCCGTAATGGCTTCAATACGACGTACGCCAGAGGCAATACCATTTTCTGAAACAATTTTGAAAGGCCCAATGTCGCCAGCTGAATTGACATGCGTTCCACCGCATAGCTCTACCGAAAATGGACCCATTTCAACCACGCGAACCACGTCGCCATACTTCTCGCCGAACAGCGCCATTGCACCTCGTTGCTTAGCCGATTCAATATCCATTTCGGTCATGGCCACTGTCGCATTGCCCATGATGTTCTGATTCACTAATTGCTCTATTTCACGCAACTGATCTGCCGAAATTGGCTCAAAGTGTGAGAAATCAAATCGTAGACGGTCAGCGGTTACTTGTGAACCTTTCTGAGCCACGTGCGTACCCAGAATGTCTCTGAGTGCCGCATGTAATAGGTGTGTTGCCGAGTGATTACGCTCGCACGCACGTCGGTCTGATACATTAATTTTTGCATTCAACACCTGCCCCACGGTCATTGTGCCGGCTGAGACCTGACCCGTATGCAGGAATAACTTACCCTGCTTTTGAGTATCATTCACATGAAAACTGTTCATGCCTTCGGTCAAACTTCCACTATCGCCCGCTTGTCCACCCGACTCAGCATAGAAAGGCGTCCGTCCTAAAATAACAATCGCTTCCGTCCCTTCGGAGACAGATTCAACCGACTGACCATCAACAAACAGACCCAGTATTTTGGCTTCTGCTTCATCTCGGTCATAACCGATAAACTGTGTTTCGCCGTCAAACTGAATACGTGTGGTCGCTGCTGAACCAAAACTACTCGCCGAACGAGCACGTTCACGCTGCGCTTCCATCGCGGCTTTAAAGCCTGCTTCGTCCACCGTTAGATTTTTTTCACGTGCCACATCTGCCGTTAAATCAAATGGAAAACCATAGGTATCGTACAACTTAAAGGCGACGTCACCGGCAATCACCGTACCTGACATCCCTTCAATATGGTCTTCAAGCAACTTCATGCCATTCTCTAAGGTTTCAGCAAAGCGCTCCTCTTCAAGCTTTAGTACACGCTCAACATTGGCCTGTTCTGCGGCTAATTCAGGGTATGCTTGCCCCATCTGCTCAACCAACACCCCTACCAATTTGTGAAAGAAAGGCTTTTTTTGGCCTAACTTATAGCCGTGACGAATGGCACGTCTAATGATACGACGCAGCACATAGCCACGGCCTTCATTAGAGGGCATCACACCATCTGTGATGGTAAAAGCACACGAACGAATATGATCAGAGATGACGCGTAATGAGTTATTCGATAAGTCAGACTCGCCCGTTAACGCGGCGGCTTTTTTAACAATCGCCTGAAACAGATCAATGTCGTAGTTGTTATGAACACCCTGCATTACGGCCGCTAAACGCTCTAAGCCCATGCCCGTATCGACGGAAGGCTTTGGCAGTGGCGTAAGCGTGCCATCTGCTGAACGATCAAACTGCATAAAGACCAAGTTCCAAATCTCAATGTAACGATCGCCGTCCTCTTCAGGTGTCCCAGGAGGCCCTCCTGCCACATCTTCACCGTGGTCAAAGAAAATTTCTGTACAAGGACCACAGGGGCCTGTATCGCCCATTGACCAGAAATTATCCTTCGCGCCACAGCGAGAGAAGCGATCGGCACTGATGCCCATATCCTTCATCCAAATATCAGCTGTTTCATCATCTTCTTCAAAGACGGTGACCCACAATTTCTCTTCAGGTAAGTTAAGTTCTTTGGTTAAAAAGTCCCAAGCAAACTGAATCGCTTCTTTCTTGAAATAATCGCCAAAACTAAAGTTACCCAGCATCTCAAAGAAGGTGTGGTGACGTGCGGTATAGCCCACGTTTTCTAAATCGTTATGCTTTCCACCCGCACGAATACAGCGTTGAACACTGGTTGCACGCGTATAGCCTCGGTCTTCTTGACCAAGAAAGGCCTCTTTAAACTGAACCATGCCTGCGTTGGTAAACAACAGGGTTGGATCGTTAGCAGGCACAACCGGACTGGTGTGAACGGCGGTATGATTTTGCTTTACATAAAAATCTAGAAAAGCTTTTCTAAGTTCTGAACTCGTCATAGTGACAATAACCTTAAACGTTTATATCTATTTGTGAGACCCCTGAAACAGTCGTCTCGTGTAAGTTTGAGCGCTGGGGAAACCCCAACCTCTTAATTTTGTAGCCGCTATTTGCGGTACTCCCTCCCTACTTTCTCTATAGGGGTAAAAACTGAAAAGGCGTTTGATTAAAAGTTAATCAAACGCCTGCCAGATTAGATGGGGTGAGAAGCCCCTGCTTTGCAGAAAACGCATTCTCTTTGCCTGCTCATTTCGTTCATCAGGCTTCTGTGTATTACCGTATTTTTTAAGCAATACACTGCGTGCTAACTCAAGCCATTCGCTGTCATCCCAGTCTAAATATTGGGAGATTAAGTCCTCTCGGTATGAGCCTTGCATCAGCTTTTGACGAATCTTAATTGGCCCGCTACCTTTTGCAGTCCAATTACGTACACCAATTTCGATGTAACGTTCGTCGCTCTGCCAATTATTCTCCTGACAACGCTGTAACACATCTTCAATTAGGCTTTTTACCAGGCCTGGCAGCTCTTTACACTCCGCCAGAAGCTCAGGTGTTTCAGGAAACTTAGTCAGTAATTTTGACTTTAGCTCCTTCGCCCCGTGCTCTCGAATGCCTAATAGATAAACTGCTCGGGATTCGATCTGCCTTGCCAAGGCTTGAACTTCATCAAAGCCATCAGAAGTGGAAAAGGCATCAAGTGACTCCTCTTCCTCCCCTTCAGACAGACTTTCGAAGCCTTGTAAAAAGTCTTCTGCCTGCTTCAAAGGTTAGTCTTCAGCCACTTCTTCAACGACTTCGCCGCCTTTTTTAGGCATCAAATTAACTTTGATTTTATCCATAATTTCTTCAGCAACTTCTGGGTTTTCAATTAAGTAGTTGCGGACATTATCTTTACCTTGGCCAATTTTCTTACCGTTATAAGCGTACCAAGAACCTGACTTCTCAATAAAGCCCTCTTTCACACCTAAATCAATAATCTCCCCTTCACGAGAGATGCCTTGGCCGTACAAAATATCAAACTGAACTTGCTTAAACGGAGGGGCAACTTTGTTTTTAACCACTTTAACGCGCGTCTCGTTCCCTAGAATCTCGTCGCCTTTCTTAATCGCACCAATACGGCGAATGTCTAATCGAACAGAAGCGTAGAATTTAAGGGCATTACCACCTGTTGTGGTTTCAGGGTTACCAAACATGACGCCAATCTTCATTCGTAGCTGGTTAATGAAGATAACCAAGGTGTTAGTACGCTTGATATTAGAGGTTAGTTTACGCAACGCTTGAGACATCAAACGCGCCTGAAGCCCCATGTGTGAGTCTCCCATGTCACCTTCAATTTCTGCTTTTGGCGTAAGTGCTGCCACGGAATCAACCACGACCACATCAACTGCACCTGAACGAACCAGTGAATCGGTGATTTCTAACGCCTGCTCGCCGTTATCTGGCTGAGAAACCAATAGGTTATCAATATCTACTCCTAGTTTCTCTGCATAACTCGGATCCAGTGCATGCTCAGCATCAATAAAGGCTGCTGTACCGCCTAGCTTCTGCATTTCGGCAATCACGTGCAGCGTTAAGGTCGTTTTACCTGAAGATTCTGGGCCGTAAATTTCAATGACACGTCCCTTTGGTAAACCGCCTATGCCTAGCGCTAAATCTAGCCCTAGAGATCCTGTTGAAACCGCTTCGATATCACGAGAAACATTACTATCACCCATACGCATGATAGAGCCTTTACCAAACTGCTTGTCAATTTGACCTAATGCTGCAGCCAGTGCTTTCTTTTTATTCTCATCCATCTCGGTGTTTCCTTCTTGGTTTCATTCATGTCTAACACACATCCCTAGCCTTTGAATTTAGCCAGTTATAAACATGAGTTTGCGAACAACTTTGCGCCCACTCTTAATGTACTCTATTAAGATTTAAAGCCAGTTATTTGAATCTATTTAACAATTTAACCAGGCCTGGTTATCTTTTAACCCGCCCAATAAAAACCCCTTGTTCTGTCTAAAGCCCTGCTTAGTGGCGTTACACCAACTTAACAAGCCAAAACTCTGACAAAAACAAAGGGTTATCTTATTCTGCCTAAAACGAGTCTTCTATCAGCATGGCATTTGGCCGCCATAAGAGAGACTTGAATCAGAAGCGAAATTATCCCATAAATTAAGCCTAAATCCTAGACTTGTCCTTATGATTTATAAAATCACTCAAATCAACTTAACTTACAGCGGTTTAAACAGTCTCCTTCTGAGATAAGAGAGCCATCAATTCAGTCATTTTTACAGTTCTTATGCTGCTTTCATACCGCTTGTCTCACCGATTTTAGATCAACTTTAAAATCCCTTTTAAAGCAGCTTCTGTTGTTTGTTCTCTAACCGCTAATCGATCACCTTCAAATTGAAATCTTTGGGACACCACGGACTCATGCCCCTGAACAGCCCAAGCTAACCAAACTGTTCCAACAGGCTTATCTGCTGATCCGCCTTGAGGGCCCGCAATGCCACTACAAGCAACACTCACTTTGGCGTGTGACTGCTGAAGCGCACCTAGCGCCATCTCTTCAACACACGTTTGACTCACGGCTCCTTGTTTCTGAATGGTCAATTCACTCACCCCCAGCATCTCTTTTTTGGATTCATAACTGTAGGTGATATAGGCGCGATCAAACCAGGCAGAACTGCCATCCACCGCCGTTAAAGCTTCGGCAATCATGCCTCCTGTACAAGATTCGGCGGTCACAACCCTTCCTCCCTGCGTAATAAGTCTCTGCCCTAGTTGGCTTACCAACGTATTAAACTGCACCAGACCTCTCCTCTATTTTCTCAAAATAAGCGTCCTTAAACACTCGATACACTAGTATAAACCTGATAAGTGGCCTCGTACTAAATTCATTCGCTCCTCCTATGAGTCATTGATTTAAACGCTAAGCCCAAATAGCCCTCTTTATTTTGTTAAAATACCAACTCTAAGCTCTTATTTTTCTCGTGTACTTAACCCCAAAGATGACCTAACAGATGACGACTGCCGTTAAACATACGCCGATGATGGTGCAATACCTTGCCATTAAAGCGGAACACCCTGACCACCTGCTTTTTTACAGAATGGGGGATTTTTATGAACTGTTTCATGACGATGCTAAAAAGGCTTCCGAGCTATTAGAGATCACCTTAACCGCACGCGGGAAAGCAGGCGGTAATGCGATTCCTATGGCGGGTATCCCCCACCATTCCGCGGATGGCTATCTGGCTAAATTGGTTAAACTCGGTGTATCGGTGGCAATTTGTGAACAGATCGGTGACCCTGCGACCAGCAAAGGGCCTGTTGAGCGCAAAGTGGTGCGCGTGATTACCCCGGGGACTCTAGTAGAAGAGGCACTGCTTGAAGATCGTTCGGAAAATTTACTGGCGGCCATTTCACAACAGGGTGAAACTTTTGGACTGGCCTACCTAGATGTGGCCAGCGGACGATTTGAAACCGTTGCCTTAGATTCATTAAGTCACTTAACCTCAGAAATTGAACGCATTAAACCCTCAGAGCTACTTCTTCCCGACGAAGATTTACTAAGACAAGCCTTGCCCGACTCCCTTTTGAAACGACCAGGCCTGGTACGTTATCCAAGCTGGCACTTTGAGACGACAAGCTGTCAAAAACGCCTTACCGACCACTTTGGCACTAAAGATTTAGTTGCTTTTGGCTGTCAGAACAAACCCGCTGCCATCAGCGCCGCAGGCAGTATTTTGCACTATGCCCAAGCCATGCTACAAAGCACTTTGCAACATATCCACAGCTTACACACCTATTCAACGGATGACAGCTTGGTACTGGATGCCATCAGCCGCCGTAACCTTGAAATTGACACCAATTTAAGTGGGGGTCAAAACAATACCTTGGCCGCCATTTTAGACAATACCGCCACCGCAATGGGGGGCCGCTTACTCACTCGTTGGCTCAACCAGCCCCTACGCAATCAAGAGATTATTAACGGGCGTTTAGACGCGGTTGAAAAAATTATCAAACAGCAGTCCGAAGAGGACTTTCGGTTACAGCTCAAGCAGATTGGAGATTTAGAGCGTATTTTAAGCCGAATTGCCCTAATGTCTGCTCGCCCCCGCGACTTACTGCACCTAGGCCGCTCACTGAATACCTTGCCAGCACTACAAACCTTATTAAGCCAGCACGCAACGGATAAACTCACAGACCTGTCTCAAAAAATGAGTACCTTTCCGGTGCTGGCCGAGCTACTTGACCGCGCGATTATTGAAAACCCACCCATGTTGATGCGCGATGGCGGAGTGATTGCCGAAGGCTATGATGCAGAACTGGACGAGTTACGTAATTTAAAAAATGAGGCGGGCGAATACCTACTCGATTTAGAACAACGCGAACGTGAGCGCACCGGCATCAACACCTTAAAAGTCGGTTACAACCGAGTCCATGGTTACTATATCGAGATTAGCAAACTGCACAGCGCGCAAGTGCCTGCTGAATACATTCGCCGTCAAACCCTCAAAGCCCAAGAGCGCTATATTATTCCTGAGCTAAAAACCTTTGAAGACAAAGTACTCAGTGCTGGCGAAAAATCCCTATCACGTGAAAAATGGCTCTACCAGCAACTCCTAGAAACGCTAAATGAACCGCTTCAAGCATTACAAAGATGTGCTGGTGCGCTTTCTGAGCTGGATGTACTGGTTAATTTGGCCTTACAAGCCACCGCGCTGAATTTAACGCGCCCTGTGTTAACCAAACAACCAGGCCTGGTCATTCAGCAGGGTCGCCATTTAACGGTGGAAGCCGTTTCAACAGAACCTTTTATTCCAAACGATACCGTGTTTGACGCACAGCGTCAGTTACAGATTATCACTGGTCCTAACATGGGTGGTAAATCAACCTATATGCGCCAAACTGCATTGATTACGCTCATGGCCTTCATGGGGAGTTTTGTCCCTGCTGAGTCAGTTGAAATTGGGCCGATTGATCGTATATTCACACGTATTGGTGCCTCCGATGACCTCACCTCTGGCCGCTCCACCTTTATGGTAGAGATGACTGAAACCGCCAACATTCTGCATCATGCCACCGAACAGTCGCTTATTCTGATGGATGAAGTCGGTCGGGGTACTTCGACCTTTGATGGTTTGGCACTGGCGATGGCCATTGCAGAACACATGGCACTGAATACCAAGGGTCTCTGTCTCTTTGCCACCCACTACTTTGAACTCACCGCACTGGCTGATCAATTTGACAATACCGTCAATGTTCATCTGGATGCCATTGAGCACCAAGACAGCATTGTCTTTTTGCACCAAGTACAAGAAGGCCCCGCCTCACAAAGCTACGGTTTGCAGGTTGCGGCACTGGCGGGCGTTCCACAAAGCGTCATTCAAAAAGCCAAAACCGTGCTACAAACCCTTGAAAATCAAAGCGCACATGCTTCGCCAGCTGATCATTTGGAAAACCTGTCACAGACAAGCTATGAGAACCAAGCGAGCCAATCAAGCAAATCACCTACAGCAGACAACCCTGTCCAGCAGTTTGATATGTTTGGCAGTATTGACCCTAAACTGGAAAAGATTCAAACCGAATTAAACCAGTTAAATCCGGATGAGATGACCCCTAAAATGGCATTAGAGGCACTCTATGCGTTAAAATCCATTGGATAAACACCGAACAAAGAGATGCCAACTTACCCCCTTTGGCATTTCTTTTTGGCCCTAATTCTTTTACACTTTCACACAATTAAATATAGAATATTTGGCACGTTAATCATAAATATTTTATCCCTAAAACCAACGTATTGGTTAACCCAAGGAACCCCCTATGCAACAAGCGATGATTGTCGATGTCACCATTAATAACTTTCAAGAGATGGTCATGCAGCACTCTAAACAGCGACCTGTTGTGGCCTATTTTTGGTCTCATAACAATGAGCAGAGTCGTCAAGATATTACGACCTTAGAGAAGCTGGCTCATGAGATGGCGGGCAAGTTTATTCTGGCAAAAATCAACTATGATCAGCAGAGCGATTTAGTGCAGAAACTCAGCGTGCCAGTACCGCCTTTTTATAAGCTGATTGTTGAAGGCGATATTAAAACCGAAGGACCGGGGGGATTACCCGAAGATGCCTATCGTTCAATGCTCAATGCAAACTTAACGATAGACCCTTCTGAAGACTTACGTAAACAAGCCGCCCAAGCCTTTGCACAAGGCCACTCTGATGAAGCCGTTGCACTTTTGGGACAAGCCGCTCAAGTGAATCCAAACAACTTTAAAATTCACTTGGATTTGGTTCAACTCTACCTGCACTCTCAGCAGATTGAGATGGCAAAAGAGCTGTTTAGCAAGTTGCCAGACAAAGCTAAGGCAGACCCACAAGGGGAGTTTATTGAGGGGCTACTCTACTTTTCTGAATTGATTGAGGGCGCTGGAGAAGTGCCAGAAATTCAAGCCATCTTAGCCGAAGAGCCTAATAATATCCCGGCACTCTTTCAACTGACGGGCTATTTAGTATTGAATCATAAAATGGAAAATGCACTACAAACGCTCTTTAAGATATTCACGCTAGATCGTGCCTACCAAGAAGGCTTACCACAAAAGACCATTATTCGCATTTTCAACATGCTCAAGAGTACCGAGCCAGAGTTGGTCAATACGTACCGTAGAAAATTCCAAAGCTTGCTCTACTAAGCTGATTTATGACAATTTAGGATAATTTAGGACAAGTGATAGGAATACGCTCTCGCTTGGCCCCCTTTAACCCCCCCCCCCACATCATACTTAACCCTCAAAGGAAGACAGATGGAACTTAAAAATTCAAATGATTATTACGGCCTGGTCTCACGCGCAAACCACTGGCTATCTGCATTCATATTCATGGCACTCATCGCCGTTGGACTCTACATGACAGGCTTAGAAAAAGGCCCTGACCGCCTTGAACTCTATCAGCTTCATAAGTCGATGGGCATCGCTATTTTCATGCTGATTATCATGCGTCTTATCTGGTTAAAAGTAAGCCCTAACCCAGAGCAACTTTCCAAAACCAAGCTAGAACATATTTTGGGGCATGCCGTTAAAGGCATCCTTTACTTAGCCATGCTAGGTATGCCAATTTCAGGCTGGATCATGTCGAACTCAGGCGGTCATGAAGTGGCTTTCTTTACCCTATTCACACTGCCAAACATTGTGGCGGAAAACCATGATTTACATGAGTTGACCGAAACCGTTCACGGCCTATTTGGTAAAGTGTTAATTGCCGTTGTACTACTCCACATTGCTGGCGCACTTAAGCACCATTTGGTTTATAAAGACAACACGCTATTGCGTATGCTGGGTAAAAGTAAGCCAACAGCTCACAGTAGCCATCAAGAAGCGTCGTAAATGAGCGCTCTTCCACGTACCCTTAATGACCTAAAAGAGGTGCTCTGTCTCGGCGTGGCAGGCAACTTTGCTGGTCATCTTGAGCAAGCAGGCGAGACCCCCGACTTTGTCAATGTCACCACTCAAGAGGCCAAAGCACCAAAAGGCCTATTCCCCTATTACATTCCGCATCACCCGGGCATATTAGGCTGCTTTCCGCTCTCCGCTTCTGAAATAATCTACCCAAAATCGCTGGCTGAAAACGCACACTTACAAGCCGAGCCAGAAGTGTGCGTACTGTTTGATGTCACCTATCAAGCCCATCAAGTAACAGAGCTAACCCCTTGTGCATTCGCCGTCTTTAATGACTGCTCTATTCGTAAGCCGGGCGCTAAAAAAATAAGTGACAAGAAAAACTGGGGCGTGGCCACTAAAGGCGTTTCAAAGACCTTTATGCCGCTAAGTCATTTTGAAGCAGGCTGTGAGTTGGATGTCATGCACATCGCCTCCTTCTTAAAGCGCGATGGACAGTTTCATGCCTATGGCAAAGACAGCTCAGTCCTGACCTACTCCTACTTTCATGGTCAGCTAAAAGCGTGGATGATTCATCAACTCAATGAACAGACAGACTTTGGCCCTTTAGAGAATCTAAGCGACATTATTCAAGCGGCGAATCAACCGTCTCAAATGATGGTTAGCTTAGGCGCAACCACCTATACCGAGTATGGTGAAACAGTCTTTTTAGCACCCGGAGATGAAATATTCTTTTGTGCCTACGATTCAACTCAGCACAGTGCCGAAGCCGTTTTTCAACACCTCTGCGAAAGTGACCAGCACACGACCGAGTGCTTACCCGGTAGCTCGACACTGCATCAAAAAATTGTTTAACAAGAGCCACTAAATGACAAGTATCCCCCCTGCCATCTCTGATGAAACTGCAACGTCAAATGACCCATTAGACCCTATTTTAAAGAGTGTTAACCAGTGGTTAGATCAAGTCGTCATTGGCCTAAACCTCTGCCCTTTTGCCGCAAAGCCTTATCAACAAAAACAGATTCGATTTAAAGTATCCAGTGCTAATCAGCCCAATGTACTCTTAGAAGACCTGCTTGCTGAATTGAGCTTACTGGCGAAGACGGATGCCAAAACATTAGAGACGACCCTCCTAATCATCCCCAATATGTTGGAAGATTTTTACGACTATAACGACTTCCTTAACGAAGTGGATGCACTTATTGCTGATCAGGCATGGGAAGGGATTTTTCAAGTGGCAACCTTTCACCCAAACTATCAGTTTGGCGGAACTCAGCCAGAGGATGCCGAGAACTTAACCAATCGTGCACCTTACCCTATTCTGCATTTACTGCGCGAAGCCAGCCTAGAAAAAGCCATCGAGCACTATCCTCACCCGGAACAAATCCCCGAACGCAATATCCAAACCGTATGCGCGCTAACCGACATTCAAAAAAGCAGTTTATTTCCTTACCTAACCAGTATAAATCGTGCATAATCACAAGCGTAAATAAGTAAAAACACATAAGGAAAAATAATGAATACACTTAGACTATTTCTAGCAGGAATATTATTACTTTCTAGCCAACTGGCTTTTTCACAAGCTCCTAAGTTTAATTTAGAAGAGTTACATGATGTTGCAGTCGTTATTAGCGATAAGTCTCATGTACTTTCTGAATCAACAAGTAACAGAATCATAACCGAATTAAAGCTTAAGCTTAAATCCGCAGGGTTAAGTATAAAATCTCAACCTAAAGCAGCAAACAGTATTCTTGTTATAAAAATTTCAAGTTTAAAGGGAATTACATCTAATAGAATTTTTCTACAACTTTTATTAGCTGAAACTATCAGTGTAAATCGTAAAGATAATGAAATAAACTCCTTTGGGTTTACATATATTGATGATATGGCCTTTAAAAGCTCACATTCAAATAAGGACATTTACAATAACATCATCAATTTAATGGCTAATAAATTCATCAATCTGTATATGGAACAAAATGAATAGCCAAGAGATTCACCTCGTATTTGGAGAGGGCGTTATCAGTGGCATTATTGCCTTAATCCTAGCTGTCCTTAGTTTTTTAGGCGTCTTGGCCTTTCATTTTCCTGAATATCTAACCACGCCTGAACTGCGCGAAGCCTATGATGTAGACAGTATTCGTACTCTGATGTTTTATGCGCTTATTCTCTCAGGAAGCCTCGCCTCTTTTAATATTGTCCGTGCCCTCGATAGCAAAAATAGGGCGCATACCAAGTCGCAGGGCATTAAATATCTAGGGGCACTCTCCTGGGGCTTTATCTCTCTCACTATTTTGCTGGGGGCTTACAGTGTCGAGGTCACTGATTTTGCAGATAACACGCCTTATATCGGGCTGGATTGGTTTATTCTTGACCTACTGGGATCAAGTATTATCTTTATTACGATTGAAAAGATGTGGCCGTTTAGAAAGCAGGCCGTGTTTCGAGTTGACTGGTTGACCGATGTAAACTACTTTTTACTGAACCATTTACTGGTGGGCTTTATGCTGTTGGTGACCAGCTTTGTGGTCTTTAATGTCTTTGGTTGGGTCTCTCATTTAGGCACAGCAAGCTTTATTCAATCTATCCCCTTTCTTTTACAGCTACTCTTAATTGTCCTATTTGCAGATCTAGTCCAATATTGGGTGCATCGTAGTTATCACGAGATTCCCTTTTTATGGCGCTTTCATGCAGTGCATCACTCGGCCGAAAAACTGGACTGGATGGCAGGCTCAAGACAGCATATTCTAGAGATATTTGTGACCCGAAGCTTGGTACTCGTTCCAGTATCTTTACTGGGATTTCCCAAAGAAATCATTGATGCCTACATTATTATCGTGGGCTTGCAGGCGGTCTTTAATCATGCCAATGTACAGTTTAAGTTTGGCTGGTTACAGTATATTTTTGTAACCCCCCAATTTCATCACTGGCACCATTCAAGTGATAAAGCAGCGATTGATAAAAACTATGCCGCCCACTTCTCATTTTTGGACTACCTCTTTAAAACCGCCGTTAAAAACCAGAAAGAGTGGCCTAATGCCTATGGCGTAGTAGGTAACTATGTACCTAAAGGCTTATGGCAACAGCAACTGTTCCCCTTTAAGCGCAAAAAGAAGAAATAGCCTCTAACGAAGCTCAATCACAGATGAAAGGAGATGCTTTTTTGAAACAACCAGGCCTGGTTGTTTATGAATAGAGCACTCCTGAATTGAATCGTACGAATCAGTAACCTCATCAAAACCATCACCAATAGGATGGGCATTATTCAAGCCCCCCTTCTCTAAAATAGATAATACAGAAGCCCCAAAATAGACTTCATGACAACATGATTCTAAGCGCTAACTAGGTGCATCATCTCCCTACACTTTACGGTTCGACAATATTCCAAACTTTTTTAGTTACGCCAGCTCCTATTATGTGACTGACAAAATAATTTCCAGCATCAATAACATCAATAACATCAATAACATCAAATTTTCTACCTTCCACAACAAGCAGACTAACCTATTAACCACCTAAAACACTTTTAGCCCTATTTTTATCTAAAAACAGTATTAGCTATCCTTAGATCACCACAAACCCCTTTGCCTAATAAAATCAGAGATTACTTTTAATACCCACTCATAAAAGAATTTTTTATATAAGGATAAAAAACTTTTATAAAGGCCTATAATAACAACCCCCCTATTGAGAAATTATTCTCAATCTCCTACCTCAAATCAATAACTTAGGGTCAAAATGACGATAGACAAATCAGAAGCTCAAGCACAACAACCGACCATCCTCTCTTATGTAAAGGATCTCCCTAACTTATTCTCTCTTGCGGGATTAGCCTGCACAGTGTTAGCCATTTACTTCAGTATTATTGGAATTTATGGAGCAGCAATGATTGGAATGGTCTGGGCAGTCGCATTTGACTGGGCGGATGGATTGGTTGCACGAAAAATGAAGGGAAGAACTGGTAACGATCGTGCGTTTGGCGGGCAGTTAGATGTGGTCATTGACATCGTGAGTTACGGCGTTACACCTGCCGTTCTGTTAATGAGCTATGGTCATTTTGAGCCTATTTATTTAATTGGCGCCTTTTTAATGCTTGCTGCGAGTGCCATCCGCCTAAGTTATTTTAGTGTCTACGGCCTTGCTGGGGGTACAAAATACACCGGTTTAGCGCTTGATAACAACAGCCTAATTCTTGTATTCATATTTTTATTTGAGGGCCTATTCACTGATGGAGGCTTCTCTATTGTGTTGTATATCGCTGGCTTGACACTCGCCGCGCTCAATGTATCACAAATAAAAACTCCGAAGCTTTCCGGCAATCCTATCGCCGTTTATATTCTGGCTTTTTATACCCTTACGATTACTGCCATCTATGCATGGCAGCTAATATAGCAAACAAATTTTCACTACGAATTTATCGTAAAACTTACTTTTATCGAGGAAACAAATAACACTATGGTTGTATATACAGTTGGCACGTTTGATTTATTACATGTTGGGCATCTTGCATTATTGGAGCATTGTGCTTCTTTAGGTGATACCGTTGCAGTCGGTATCGCTTCAGATGAAGTTGTTAAGCTATACAAACCAAATGTCCCTGTTATTCCGTTAGAACAACGTATTGAGATGCTACAAGCGCTTCGTTGTGTTGATATCGTAATTCCATACCACAAGCTAGATTACCTAACGATTTGTAAGGAAGTTGAAGCTGATATTTTTGTCATTGGTGAAGATTGGGGAAGAAAGCCCCACAATCAAGATGTGGAAGAGTATTTTCACTCTCAGGGTAAGCAAGTAGTACAGATTCAATACAACCCACGAACCTCTTCGACTCAGATAAAGAAAAATGTCATCGCTCAATTTGAAAAAGCAACCTCTGCATAATCGTCAAACATCAAAAGGCGCTTGAGTCTTTTTATCGACTCATCGCTTTTCAATATTATTTGCAGCTCCAGTGAACGACTGCCCAAATATTGATAAGCTTCCCCCGTTATTGGCGTTACCAATCTTTTAAAAAAGGGAAGGCCTTACGGGTTGCCGAAACCTGCTCTACTTGAAGTATCACCACTCCTATGGTTTGAGTCACATCGGCATACTCAATGACCTCTCCCAGTGGATTGATGACCATAGAGCCACCGCTATAAGTTAAGCCTGCGCCATCCCGGCCGACTCTATTCACACCCACGACAAAGCATTGATTCTCTATCGCTCGGGCTCGTAGAAGCGTCTCCCAGTGTGCCTGCCTACTCTGTGGCCAGTTGGCGATGACAAACATCACCTCTGTCGTCTCTGCCACGGCTCTAAACAACTCTGGAAAACGTAAATCGTAGCAGATAAAGAGTGCACAGGCAGTATCGCCTATCCTGAATTGCCCCTTCTTATTTCCTGATACATAGTGATTCTGCTCATGAGCAAATCGAAACTGTTTCTGCTTTACATAGTGAGCAATCAGCCCTTGTGAGGCTGATATAACCAAACCACTATTTTGGTAAGCAACCACTTTAGATTTGGTTTTAGACTTTGTTAATGCGTTGTTGGTATCAGCTAACGGGTGAGATGACATATCCGTCCAAGCGTGAGTAACAGCAATGGCTGCCCCCACAATCAGGGTACAGTGATACCGATTTGCCAATGCTTGAAGTGCCAAGATAAACGCCCCTTCTAGCGGCTCCGCAAATAGCTCTGGAGACATAGAGAACCCACCATGGAATAGCTCTGGCAGTACCACAACCATTTCTTCAGTCGCTTTAACATCCAATGAAAATAGTGCTGATTGCTCCGCAAACCACGCCTGTAACCGCACTAGGTTTGCTTCGCTGTCTTGCCAGTCTGCAGCCCACTGCACCATGATTATGTTCATATTACCGCCCCTTAAACCCCAAAAAGCCTGTCATGCTTAAGCGTGACAGGCTTTGGACTCTTCATCAAGCCCCCTCGCCACTTTAATAAATATAAAGCAGTGTAAAAAGGAGCCTCTCTGAAAGGTGATTAACGCTTTATGACTAAGCTAATGTTTGTAAGAAAGCATCATAGTTACCCCGGAAATCAACATGGGTACCATCTTCGTTCATGACCAATAGGCGAGAAGCCAGTGATGAGACGAATTCACGATCGTGTGAGACGAAGATTAATGTCCCTGGGAAATCAACTAGCGCTTGGTTTAGAGACTCGATTGACTCCATATCCAAGTGGTTAGTTGGCTCATCCATAATCAGCACGTTTGGCTTTTGCAGCATCAGCTTACCAAACAACATACGGCCTTGCTCTCCCCCAGAAAGAACTTTAAC
This sequence comes from Gammaproteobacteria bacterium, assembly GCA_013153955.1. GTDB lineage: Bacteria > Pseudomonadota > Gammaproteobacteria > Thiomicrospirales > Thiomicrospiraceae > Thiomicrorhabdus. The sequence continues at coordinate 22,070 of JAADDM010000231.1, forward strand.
TGACTTATCAATGTCCTTTTGAGAGAACAGCAGACGACCTAGCACCGAGCGTAATACCTGCTCATCATCGCCCTCTTGCTTCCACTGAGACATCCAATCCATCAGAGACATATCTTCTTCAAAATCGTGTGCGTGATCCTGAGCGTAATAACCTAGCTTAACGTTGTCTGACCATTTAACCGTTCCAGATGTAGGAGACTCTTCACCCATCAGCGTCTTAAGGAAGGTGGTTTTACCCACTCCGTTAGCACCGATAACGCCTAAACGATCTTCAACTTCTAGCATCAGGTTAATGTCTTTTAAGACTTCGTTATCGCCGTCTTCGCCTGTATAAGTCTTATTTAACTTACTGACTTCTACCGCTAAGCGGAATAGTTTTTTGTCCTGTTCAAAACGAATAAATGGGTTAACACGACTAGACGCTTTGACTTCTGACAGCTCAATTTTATCCAACGCTTTTGCACGAGAGGTGGCTTGTTTTGCTTTAGAAGCGTTGGCTGAGAAACGGCTTACAAAGGCTTTAAGCTCGTTAATCTGTCCCTGTTTCTTGGCGTTATCAGACAGGAGCTGATCGCGTACAAGGGTTGATGCCGTCATATATTGATCATAGTTTCCAGGGTAAAGGCGCAGTTCACCGTAGTCTAAATCAGCCATGTGCGTACAGACACTGTTTAAGAAGTGTCTATCGTGAGAGATGATAACCATCGTGCTCTTACGCTCATTGAGGATATTCTCTAACCATGAAATCGTCGTCATATCCAAGTTGTTGGTCGGCTCATCTAATAGCAGGATATCTGGATCAGAAAATAGGGCTTGTGCCAATAGAACACGTAACTTCCAACCGGGCGCAACGTCACTCATTAACCCGTAGTGCTGCTCAACAGGAATCTCTAGTCCAAGTAATAATTCACCCGCACGCGACTCTGCAGTATAGCCGTCCATTTCGCCAAATTTAATCTCTAAATCGGCAACCAGCATCCCTTCTGTCTCACTCATGGCTGGAAGGCCATAAATACGATCGCGCTCTTTTTTAACTTCCCAAAGCTCAGGTTGTCCCATGATAACCGTATCTATTACAGTAAAATCTTCATAGGCAAATTGATCCTGTTTTAGCTTACCAACACGCTCATTTTCATCGACACTCACGGTGCCAGCTGTGGGCTCTAAATCCCCCCCTAGAATTTTCATAAAGGTGGACTTACCACACCCATTGGCTCCGATTAAACCGTAACGTTTACCGCCACCAAACTTAACTGAGATATCTTCAAAAAGGGGTTTTTCACCAAACTGCATGGTGATATTTGCTGTTGAAATCAAAACTATTTCCTACTTTTAAGGGCTAAGAACGCTAAGACGCATTTGCACTTAGACCACACTCAACCACTGGAACTTTAAAATTGGCGCTATTGTGCCACATTTTTAAGGTAAACGTATGTTTTAAAACTAAAAAACCCCAATTAACCAGGTCTGGTTAATTGGGGTTTTAAGAGATGTCTCTAAAGCCTTATGATGGCTTTAGGTACCTGCTGTTTTAAACCGCAGCACTCAAGAGTGCATTCATACGCTTAATAAACGCAGTTGGGTCTTCTAGTACATCCCCTTCTGCTAAACGCGCTTGCTCTAACAAGAACAGTGCCCACTCTTTAAGCTCGTCATCGCTGACTGACTCAAGGTGCTTAACCAGTGCATGGTCAGGGTTTAACTCAAGCACAGGCTTCTGCTGAGGGACTTCTTGACCCATCTGCTCCATCATACGTAGCATGTGTGCAGACATATCGCCTTCCGCAGTGACAACACACGCAGGAGAGTCTGTTAAACGAGTGGTCATACGAACATCTGCAACGACGTCTTCAATGGCTGATTTAACCTTAGCTGTTAATTCAGAACGCGACTTTTTATCATCTTCAGACAGATCCTTTTCAGCTTCATCTTCAAACTCTTTTAAATCCGCAGTGGTAATCGACTTAAGCGGCTTACCCTCTACTTCATTTAAGTGTGATACTAACCACTCATCAACATGGTTCGACAACAACAACACTTCAATGCCCTTCTTACGGAACATCTCTAAATGTGGACTGCCTTTTGCCGCAGCGTGCGTATCTGCCACAATGTAGTACACCGCTTCTTGCTCAGGCTTCATTCGATCAATATACTGATCAAAAGTTACGCGCTGTTCAGACGTTGATTCATCATGTGTGGTTGCGAAACGCAGTAACTTGGTGATTTTGTCTTTATTCGCAAAGTCTTCAACCAAGCCCTCTTTCATGACCTGACCGAATTGATCCCAAAACAGGTTATAGTCCGTCTGATCGTCTGCTTTAGAGAGCTTGGTTAATGCCGTTAGAACACGCTTAACCGAAGCGGCACGAATCTTATCAACCACTTTATTGCTCTGCAAAATCTCACGTGACACATTCAATGGCAGATCCGCTGAATCAATAATACCGCGTACAAAACGTAGGTAGTTTGGCATTAGCTGCTCTGCATCATCCATGATGAATACACGTTTTACGTATAATTTAAGGCCGAAACGACGATCCCGCTCATACAGATCAAACGAAGCTTTCTTAGGGATATAAAGTAACGAAGTATACTCAAGCGTCCCCTCTACTTTATTGTGCAAGTAGGTTAAAGGCGGTTCAAAATCATGCGTAATGGTCTGATAGAAGTTTTTATAGTCCTCATCCGTCAAATCCGATTTTGATTGTGTCCACAAAGCCGTCGC
>JAADDM010000046.1 GCA_013153955.1 Gammaproteobacteria bacterium
GGACAAGAAGGCCTCAATGCGCTTGAAGGCAACCAATTCGATGTCATTATCTCAGATGTAAATATGCCTGTTATGGGGGGCTTAGAGTTTCTAAAAAACTTAAGACAGCGCCCTGAAACTAAATTTACGCCAGTACTCATGCTGACAACAGAAGCTAGCCAAGAACTTAAATCACAAGGCAAAGCCTTGGGGGCAACAGGCTGGATAGTAAAACCATTCGAGCCGAATAAGTTAAAGAGTATTATTGAGCGTGTTCTGAACTAACCCTACTCTCAACTAACGTTGCCTGCTTTTAAAAAATAAGGCATAAAAAAACCCCAGCTACTTTAAAAGTAGCTGGGGTTTTTTTATGCTTTCTAGTCTGTTCTATTGACTATGCAAAAGGGTCTGTAATCACAAGTGTTTCGGAACGATCAGGCCCTGTTGAAAGAATTGAAACCGGAATCCCAACCTCCTTCTCTAGGAAACGAATATAGTTCTGAGCTTCAACGGGTAAGCCTTCAAAAGACTTTGTACCTTCTGTCGAAGTATTCCAACCCGGCATAGTGACGTAGTTTGGGATACATTGATCATACTCATCAGCACTTGATGGCGGTAACAACAATGTCTCACCATTCATTGAATAAGAGACACAAATCTTAATCTCTTCAAGAGTATCCATTACATCTAGTTTCGTTAGACACATACCATCCAAGCCATTTATTTGTGCCGAACGACGCAGCGCAACCGAATCAAACCAACCACAACGACGTTGACGTCCCGTGGTCGCCCCAAATTCATGGCCACGCGTGCCAAGTAACTTACCAATAGGATCACCAATATCTGTATCACAGTTGTAATCAAGTTCCGATGGAAATGGACCCGATCCAACACGTGTTGCGTAAGCCTTAGTAATGCCTAGAATATAGTCAAGCTGGTTTGGACCAATGCCCGCCCCACCCGACGCTCCGCCCGCTGTGGTATTAGAAGACGTTACATAAGGGTATGTACCATGATCAATATCAAGCAAAGTCCCTTGCGCTCCTTCAAACATCAGGTTTTTACCTTCTGCATTGTAGGCGGCAATCAGATTAGGAATATCTGCAAGCATCGGGACAATCATCTTGCTATAACGTTCACACTTCTCCCAAAGCACGTCAAAAGAGACGGGTTCAGCTTTGTAATAATGTTCAATCATAAAGTTATGATAAGCCAAGGTTTCGGCTAACTTCTCTTTGAACTGAGCCATGTTTTTAAAGTCGCCCGCTCGTAAACCACGACGCGCAACTTTGTCTTCATAAGCGGGTCCAATACCACGCCCCGTTGTCCCAATCGCTTTGCTACCACGGGCTTTTTCGCGCGCAGCATCTAATGCAACGTGATAGTCCAAAATAAGCGGACACGCATCACTGATTTTTAAACGATTCTGAACTTCAAGGCCTGTTTTTTCAAGCTGAGTCATCTCCGTTTCAAGCGCATCAGGTGCAAGTACAACACCGTTTCCGATAAAGCATTCTACTTCCTTGCGGAGGATACCTGATGGGATAAGGTGCAAAACCGTCTTTTGACCATCAATAACCAGAGTATGACCTGCATTGTGTCCGCCCTGAAAGCGAACAACGGCAGCTACACGATCTGTTAATAGATCAACAATCTTACCTTTTCCTTCGTCACCCCATTGAGTGCCGACAATCACTATATTTCGTTTAGACATAAAACTACTTCTTAATCACTTCTTAAATTTTAATAAATTCTTTTGAACCAGAGGAGCACGGTTAAACGCGCTCAACCGTCCACTGACCTGTCGCATTTGAAAGCCATTCATCGCCCTCATTTAACGCCGTTAAATCATAAGACTTAATAACCTGAACACCTTGAGAACGTAGCTCAGCTATTTTCTCTTGAAGTGCTTTATCGGCTTGATAAGGGGCAAATACAGTGCCTTTCTCAACGGCCTGAACGGGTTCTAACAAATCTAGTGCAGAACGTAAATCAAGACTGAAACCCGTTGCAGGAAGGGCTAAACCAAAATCAGAACCAATATTGTCATAACGCCCCCCTTTTGCAATCGGCTGAAGATGACCACACGCGCTGTAACAGGCAAAAATAAGGCCTGTATGGTACTGATACCCTCGAATGTCCGCAAGATCTAAATGCATGCTAATTGAGTGTGTCATCTCTAAATGCTCAATCAGCACCTCCATACGCTCAACCGCTTCTTTCAAGACGGCTGAAAGAGGGGCAAGCTCCGCTTTCGCTTTTGCAATGATATCGGTCGCACTGCCACAAAAACTTAGAAGATTGCCAAAAGCAGAAGCGACCTTTTCAGGTAAATCAACGGTGGCAATAAATGTCGCATATTCAGGAACGGCTTTACGTTCTAAAATATCAATCAGCTGATTCGATTCATGCTCATCTAAACCTGATAATGAAATCAACTCATCGACAATTCCAACATGACCTAGGCTCAGCTTAACGTTAGAGAGCGTCATGACTTTCATACTGTCTAGCATGATTTCAATCATCTCAATATCACTCTCTACACCAGAGTGACCAAATAGCTCCGCACCAACTTGAATCGGGCTTCGAGAGCCTTTCGCCTTGTTGTTGCGTGTTTTTAATACTTCCCCTGCATAGCAGAGACGAGAAATGGTATTTTCAGCCTTCAGACGGTTACTCACAATACGAGCAACCTGAGGCGTCATATCAGCACGCACCCCCATCATTCGACCACTTTCCTGATCCGTAAAACGACAAGTATCAACCGCCAAATGACGTGCTGTCCCTGTCAATAGCGAGTCTGTAAACTCTGCAATGGGAGGCAGTACCAACTGAAACCCTGACAGATGCATACCATCCATCAGCTGACGTCGGTAAAACTCTAGCTTTTGCGTTTGTGGGGGGAGAAGATCTTCTAAACCTTCAGGCGTAAACCAAGTAGATTGCTGCATTGATAACTTCTTTCTTGTCACTTAAATTTGAAAATAATGTATGGGCGCTCAGGCCTCATACGCATTAATCGCTTAAAAACAGCAGGATAACCATCCCAATCGCCAATGAAGTCAGTCCCATGAAACGAACCTCTTTCTCACTGCGACTGGCCATATCCAGCATTAGCTTTTGCCAAGCCCTTGGAAACACAAAAGGCAGTAAGCCCTCAATCACAAAGACCAGGGCGATGGCTGAAATAATAACGGTTTCTAGCATAGCTCCACAAAAAAGGTGGGTTACCCCACCTTCTCTTTTAAACGTGTATTACTTGCCCGACTGATTAAAATACTTGAAGAAATCAGATTTAGGGTCTACAAGCATAATATCAGACTTATCTTTAAAGGACATCTGGTAGGCATTGATACTGTGGTAGAACGAATAGAACTCAGCATCACTATTGTATGCTTCTGCATAAATAGCAGAGGCTTTCGCATCGCCTTTACCCCGTAAGATTTCAGCCTCACTGTAAGCATCTGCAAGAATAACCACACTCTGTCTATCAGCATCCGCTTTAATCTTTTCAGCGGCTTCAGCCCCTTTTGAACGAAGATCTTTCGCAACACGGTTACGCTCTGATTCCATTCGACGGTAAACAGACTCACTGATGTCGTGTGCTAAATCAATACGTTTAATACGTACATCTTCAACTTCAATACCAAATGAGCTGACTGCTTTAGCCGTTGCCAGCTTAATTTTTTGTGCGATTTCAACACGCTCTGCTGAAATAACTTCTTTTACAGTACGGTTACCAAACTCTGCACGTAGACCATCTTTGACAATCTGACCTAAACGCATGCCTGCAAGACGGTTGTCACCGTTCATAGTGGTATAAAACTTCTCAATGTCGACAATACGCCATTTAACAAATGAATCCACCACTAGGTTTTTCTTTTCACTTGTAATGTAACGCTCTGGTGCTGCATCTAACGTCTGTAGACGTGCATCAAATTTACGAACATTGTTAATGAAAGGGGTTTTGAAATGTAACCCAGGCTCAACACCTGCTTTAACAATTTCTCCTAAACGAAGCACGACGCCCGTCTCCCACTGATTAACGATATAAACCGAGTTACTTCCGATAAATAGAATCGCAGCAACTAATATTGAAAAAACCGACTTCATTAGCGTAGCTCCCTATTTCTTAAGTAATCACGAATATTGGTTCTCTGTCCTGTCGTGGTTTGAGTCGTTGTTTGAGGTGTTACATTGCTGGCTGGCGCAACATTTTGTGCGGTATTAAATGGCACAGAAGACGCTTGCCCTTGATTGACCATCTTATCTAAAGGAAGGTACAACAAGTTGTTGCTACTATCAGAGCCCACAAAGACTTTGCTAGTGTTACTTAGAACCGTTGTCATCGCATTAATATACAGACGATTACGAGTCACGATAGGCGCTTTCTTGTACTCCGTCACAATACTTGAGAAACGAGAGGCTTCACCTGTTGCACGCGCAATTACGCGGTCATGGTAAGCACTGGCTTCTTCAAGTTCACGAGCGGCCTTACCTCTCGAACGAGGAATAACATCATTCGAATAGGTTTCTGCTTCGTTAATCAAACGCTCTCTATCTTCTCGAGCCTTGATTACATCAGCAAAAGCAGACTGTACTTGCTCAGGCGGCTGGGCATCCTGCAAGTTAACACTGGTAACAATTAAGCCCGTATTGTATTCGTCCAACTTGTCCTGCGTTAAGGATTTAACACGAGAAACCACTTCATCTCGGCCTTCTGTTAACACAAAGTCCATTGTATTTTGACCAACCACTTCACGCATGGCACTTTCAATCACCGCACGTAAGGTTAAATCTGGATCAGAAATATCAAATAGGTAGTTATGTGCGCTGCGAATTTGGTATTGAACCGCAACTTTCATATCAACGATATTTTCATCTTTCGTGAGCATTAACGACTCTGTTTGAACATTTCCTGAACGCGTTGAGTCTGAACGGTAGCCAATTTCAGCTGTTCGAATTTGATCGACGTTAACCACTCGTACCGATTCAATCGGATACGGAATGTGCCAGTGCGGTCCTGCGGTTGTCTCTTCAACAAACGCACCGAACTTAGTCACAACCCCACGTTCTGCTGGATCAACAATGTAGATACCTGAAAGTAGCCAAACAACCCCTACAACACCAAAAATTACTGAGCCACCTATACCACCGATGCCACCGTCATTTTTACCTGAACCTCCAAAGAGGCTCTGCGCTTTTTTTAGCAGAACATCGAGTTCATCGTTATTCTGTTTTTTAGGGGGTTTTTGCTCGCCGCCATTCTTCCCTGAGTTACCCCAAGGATCCTGTCCCGGCTTACCTGGTTCATTCCAAGCCATTCAAACATCTCCATACATTTTATGTTTAAGCGATCACTATTCAGAAACCATCGTAGGTTCTTTATATTTAACGCTTGCTAAATCGTACTGCACCCATCTATTTCCTAGGCGCGAATTTCTTTATTTTAGAGAGGTTACCTCTAAAAGTCACCTATTAAAATAACTTATACTCAATAAAATTCAATGAATACCGAATAGTACCTATTATTAACGGGTCAGCTCATTTTGAGCTCTGTAAATCTTAGACAACCCCCTATGACAGGATTAAATCAATCATCACTTGAACAGACAGGCTCTAAGGCCTCTTTATCGATGGTCAATCGAATTAACTCAGGCCAATCTTCAATGGCCTTTAGCTCTTGATCCGTCAGCGACATTCTAAAAAGACTGTTGCCCTCATCATCAAAGCCCTCTTCAAGAATCGTCCCAAGCGAGTATAACTCTGCCCGTTTTTTACCTGCTTCGACCTTTAATGTCAGAGAAACCGTTTGAAAACGTCCTTTAAAGAAGGAGGCTACCGAGGCCAATAACGCGTCAATCCCTAGCCCATCCTTAGCCGACACCCAAACGCGCTTGGGCACGCCCATTTCATCCACATCAACCTTGGGTGCAATAGCAGGCTCAAGCTGATCAATTTTATTAAAAACCAACAACTGAGGAACAGACTCCGCCCCCACCTCTGCAATGACATCATGCACGTCTTTAATTTTCTCTTCGCGATGCGGGTCTGCCGCATCTACAAGATGAATAAGCAGATCAGCTTCTCGCGTCTCTTCAAGCGTCGAGCGGAAAGCGGTAACCAAATCGTGTGGAATATGACGAATAAAGCCAACCGTATCCGCAAATATGACTTTACCAGCACCGGGTAGATGAACTCGTCTCAACGTTGAATCTAGCGTTGCAAATAGACGGTCTTCGGCATACACATCTGCAGAGGTCATATGATTAAACAGCGTAGATTTACCGGCATTGGTATACCCAATAATGGTAATAATAGGAATTTCTGAACGCTTTCGTGCCTGCTGACCCAAGCTACGTTGGCGACGTACTTTATCAATCTTAGACTCAAGTGA
>JAADDM010000063.1 GCA_013153955.1 Gammaproteobacteria bacterium
ATTTAGCAGTGTTGGCCGCGATTATTTCAAGTATGCGCGATCAGCCGCTTTCACAAGAGCTGATTATTTTTGGTGAAATTGGCTTAGCAGGAGAGATTCGTCCCGTGCCAAGTGGTCAAGAGCGTCTGTTTGAAGCCGCTAAGCATGGCTTTAAAAAAGCCATTGTACCCATTGGAAATGTTCCCAAAAATGGCGTCAAAGGCATGGAGGTTATAGGCGTAAAGAACCTCCAAGAGGCCTTAAATGTTTTATAAATGATCCTGCATTAAAATACCCATCGCTCGATTTAATCAGGCAGAGTGATTCAATTTACTTATTCATACAGGGTATATTTGAATGACCAAAGAGCTATGCTGAGTGGTAGAATGACGCAATTATAATAACTAGATATAAGTATCAATCTTTGGAGTAACAATGACATTAAATAAACTAACAGGTGCAATGATTCTTGCATTCGCATCACAAGTCGCAAGTGCATCAGGTTTTGCGTTAATTGAGCAAAGTGCAAGTGGTCAGGGTCTATCTTATGCGGGTGCCGCCGCAAATGCAGAAGATGCCAGTGTGATGTGGTTTAACCCTGCAGGATTGACTGAAATTGAAGGGTCTCAGTTAGTTATGGGAGCACATGTTATTGCGCCTAAAGCAGAGTTTACAAATAATGGGTCTTATGTTGGTTCTTCTGCAAATGTCATTTCTGGTAGTGGTGATAATGGGGCAACTATTGGCTTTGTCCCAAACTTTTATTGGAAAGGGAAATTATCTGATTATGATATCGGTTTAGGCGTTACAGTTCCTTTTGGTCAGCATGTTTCTTATGACGATCAATGGGTAGGGCGATACCATGCGACAGAGACTAATTTAAAAACGCTTAATTTGAACCCTGCAATGGCCAAAAAAATCAATGACCAGCTTTCTATTGGGTTTGGCTTAAATGCACAATATGTCAACTTGATCATGGAAAGTAAGCTTAATAATGCACTTGTTACAGGGGGAGTAGATACTTCTACAGCCAATGCGAAGTTAGAGGCTGACAGTTGGGCATTTGGCTATAACTTAGGGTTACTTTATAAAGTAACAGAGAGCACGGATATTGGCTTTGGTTACCGTTCATCAATGATTCACAATGCCAAAGGGTCAGTTGACTATAGTGATAACCTGAATAGTAACTGGCTCGCTTTAAAAGGGCTTAAAGATGCAGATATTGCTTCAACGGTAAACTTACCTGCTTCGGCTTCTTTAAGCGTGAAGCATGGAATGACAGATACTGTAACTATTTTAGCTGATGCTAGCTGGACTAAATGGAGTGATTATGACTCGCTTGTAATTGAATATGATTCAGCGCAAGCTGATTCTGATACACGCCAAAACTTTAAAGATAGCTGGCGTTTATCGCTTGGAGGAATTTATCAATATAACAATGATTTAAAGCTAAGAGCAGGTGTCGCATTTGATCAAACACCCGTTTCAAATGAGACGAATAGAAGTCCAAGAACACCTGACTCAGATCGTAAATGGATTTCATTTGGTGCAGGTTATCAGTTAAGTAAGTCGATGAACTTAGATGTGGGCTATAGCCACTTGTTTGCCGATACTTCTAAGGTAAATTACACAACAGATGATGTTCACTATTTAGTAGGGTCTTATGATTCTTCCGTTGACATCCTAAGTGCACAGCTTGTTTGGAAGTATTAAGCTCCTCTGCTGATCACGACGCCAAGAGGGCGTTTTAAATTGGGTTTGCTTAAAAGGCCTGTTAAACAATCTGTTTAACAGGCCTTTTTTTATGTTATTAAGGGCTGGTTATGGAGTTTTTTATCTTTTTTAACAGCGATAAACCTATTAAAAAATCCTTTTGAGCATAGAATAAAGTGATAAGTCTACTTACGGCAAGTGATAAAGATCGCTTTATCACTTGCCTTAATTAATTTAGCATGAGGTATTAGGATGAGGTTTGCAGAAAGGTCACGATCAGGATTAGAGGCAGCCTTTGGCGACTTGCTGTTAGCAACGGCTGTACTTAAACGGGATGAAGAAGCACAGTGGACGATTGTTTGGCAAAATAATTCCGCTTTGGCTGCGTGGGGTGCGTATGCGATTGATGAGGATGGAATGCTTAAACTAGAGCTGCTTGATGCCATGACTCGTGTGATGCCAACGACCTTTACACACGTTTTATCCGGCGGCGTTGAATCTTACCGATTTACAGCAACACCAGATGAAAACACGCTGTTACTGAATTTTTTACCCGAACCTCTTAATGCAAAAAACGCCTCTTGTCATGTCGCTTTTCAAACAACCTCAAAGAATATTTTAAGTCAGCAGCAATCGACACTAAGCTCTGTTTATCAGCTCGTAACCCAAGCAGCAGATTTTGGTGTATTTGACTGGAACATTGAACAAGATTTTATTCAATTTAGCCAAAAATCGTATGAGGTTCTAGGTTTAACCAGTTCACAGCTCGGGAGTACGAAAGACCAGTTTTTTTCACGTATCTATTCTGACGATTTTTTAAGGGTTCAAGAGGCGCTTGAGGCTCATCTAGACAGTAAGTGGCCCTTTAAGGTTGAGTTTAGGGTGGTGAATAGAAGAGGTGAACATACTTGGATTGAGGTAAAAGCACAGGGTGTTTGGGATGATTTAACGGGCAGACCCATTAGATTGGTGGGTGTGTTAACAGAAATTACGGAGCGAAAAAAAGTGCTCGAACGCTTGGTCCAGAGAGAGTCATTAATTGAACAAATGATTGATGCCTTGCCCATTAGTATCTATGTAAAAGATGCGCAAGGTTGCTTTAGATTTTTTAGCAAGCAGGCTGAGTCTCAGATGGGGGTTGCTCGCTCTCAAGTGATTGGTCGAACAGATTTTGAAGTGTTTCCAATGAAAAAAGCGGCCATTGAGGCCGAGGCTGACGCTGCAGTCAAGCTAAAAAACAGGTTGGTGATTACGGAAGAAGCTTCCGATAAAGAGGAGGATACTTGGTACATGGTAGGCCGATCACCGATGAAGGTAGATTGTTTAGGTAGTTTTTCAGAACGTTGGTTAATTGGATTTTCAGTTGATATCACAGAACGTAAATTGATGGAGGACGCATTAAAACAAGCTAAAGAAATTGCAGAAGCAGCCACTCAATCAAAGTCAGATTTTCTATCAGTGATGAGTCATGAAATTAGAACCCCTTTGAATTCTGTCATTGGTAACTCTGAGTTATTGCTGGATGGTGAGTTAGAAAGTGAACAAGCACGCTATGTTGAAATGATTAAACAGGCTGGTGACCACTTACTCTATCTTATTAATGATATTTTAGATTTTAATAAATTAGAAGCGGGTAAGGTTGAGCTAGAGAATAGATTATTTGATCTTGATAAGCAGGTTAAGACAGTGATGGATATGTCTGCGACCAATGCAAAGCTTAAGCAACTCTCTTTAACGTCTTATACTGCAGACGGGGTTCTAAGTTTCTATAGAGGCGATGAGGGGCGTTTTCGTCAGATATTGCTCAACTTAGTGGGCAATGCGATTAAGTTCACCCACGAGGGCTCTGTAAAGGTTAACCTGCTGCCTGTGCAGCACCTGGGATCAGGTGTAAGGGTTGAGGTGATGGATACGGGTATCGGGATCCCTAAGGAGAGTATCGGTAAACTCTTTGCAAAATTTACTCAAGTGGATGCCTCTACGACTCGTCAGTTTGGGGGAACAGGGTTGGGCTTGTCCATCAGTAAAAAGCTGGTTGAAGCCATGGGGGGAGAAATAGGGATTGAGAGCCTCGAGGGAGAGGGTGCGACCTTTTGGTTTGAAGTGCCTTTTGAAGCTCCGACAGCGGAAGAGGTTCTTAACGAAACGAAGCATGATGATGTGGCTATGATTAGTCCGCTGAATATTTTAGTTGCTGAGGATAATTTACCGAATCAGATGCTGATAAAAGCCATTCTTTCAAAGTTAGGACATACGGTCGTGATTGCCAATGACGGGCAGGAAGCACTTATTCTGGTTCAATCAGAGCAGCAGGCCTTTGATGTGATTTTAATGGATATGCAGATGCCCAATATGGATGGCCTAGAGGCTACCCGGCAGATTCGGGCTTTACCGAGTTCTGTTGCAAGTATTCCGATTATTGCGTTGACCGCGAATGCCACTGGCACTGAATTTAGCTCGGTGCTGGCTGCGGGTATGAATGATTTTTTAACCAAGCCGATTAATGTCGAGGCCTTAAAAAAAGCACTCTTTAACAGTAGCTCTTAAGCTATTTACAGGAATTTAAGTATAAAAAAAGAGGCTCGGCCTCTTTTTTTATACTTGGATTTTAGGTTCGGGTTCTATGATTAAACATCATGCGAACTTATTTAGCTACTCGAATAAAGTTCATCCACTCATCAAATAGAGCTGGCGTGGTTGCGGCAATGGCCGACCGTTTCTCAACTCTAGGGACAAGCACGCAGGTCTCTTCTAGCGTACAACTTTTACCGCCAGCCTCTTCTAAAATTAGCCAGCCAGCCGAGTAATCCCAAATATTTTGTGCTCCGTGCAAATAAACCTGACCTCGCCCTGCGGCAATCCAGCACCAGTCTAAAGCAACAGAGCCAAAACTACGTTGTGATGAGTAGGGTGCGTTGGTTGCTAGGCTAGTGGCTAGCTGGGGCTGTAGGCGTTTAAAATCGACAATGCTGCTGCACTGGCTAAGCGTAGTTTTAGGGGTTGATGCGGTTAGAGGGGTGTTGTTAAGCTCTGCCCCCTGATTTACACGCGCAGCAAACATCTCATCGCGAGAGGGGTCATAGACTAAGCCTGCGACAATTTTTCCTTGGATAATCAGCCCCAAAGAGACCGAGTAAACTGGAACACCAATCGCAAAGTTACTTGTGCCATCGACAGGGTCTAAAATCCAGCATCCGGTTACACTATTCAGAGCATACTCTTGGGTTTCAAGAGAGGACTCTTCCCCCAAAAAAGCAAATTCAGGCCAGTGTTTTTCTAAGAAGGCCTGCGTTTTTATTTGCATTTGAGTATCGGCTTCTGTCAGTAGAGAGCCATCCTGTTTAATCTCGGCAGAAACCCGTTCAAAACGGGAAAGCACTTCTGTTTTAGCCAGTTGGATAATGCCATTTTTTAAGGTTTGCCAAGCGGCATCCTTATTGAAGGGGTGCTTAGTCATTGGTTTTGTTCTCTTTAAGTTCAGGGCGAGTAAGCCTTACCATCTCGATCGCGCTGTTTGAGACTTCTGTTACCTCTAATACATGTTCATTAACCTTGATGCAGGTGCCAACGGCAGGTAACGTTTCAAGCTCTTCCTGAATTAATCCATTGAGGGTTTTTGGACCATTGGTTGGCAGGGTTAATTTGTACTCTTTGTTTAGATCGCGAATAAACTCTCCAGCATCAATCGACATACTGCCATCTTCATTCAGTTGAACTGACTCCTCTTCGGGCTTAGCTTTTGCATCAGTTGAGAGCTTACCAACAATCTCTTCAAGAAGGTCTTCCATAGTCAGTAGGCCTTGAATATCGCCATACTCATCTACAATCAGCGCCATTCGGCGTTTGTTCTCATTAAACTTTTTTAATTGTGTGTTTAAAGAGGTCACTTCGGGGATAAAGTAGGCAGGGCGGGTAATCTTTACAATATCTTTAAGCGTGATATCGTCCTGCATTAATAGAGGTAGTGCGCGGCGTAGGTTCAGTATGCCAATTAAGTCCTCATCCAGAGAGTCTCTAAAGACAGGGATTCGGGTGTAAGGCGATTTTTGGATGGCTTTTAAAATATCTTCAATCGGCATAGAGAGGTCAACCGCGTAGACATCCTGTTTAGGAATCATCACGTCTTCTACGGTCACGGTTTCAAGCTGTAATACACTTGAAAGCATCGCTCGATAGTTCTCTGGAAGCTGGCTGGTGGCTTCATCAATCAGGGTTTGTAACTCTTCATGGGAGAGCGAGTGGTTATCATTCTCAGCTTTAACGTTGACGTTAAAAAGCTTTAAAAAACCATTGGCAAAGAAGTTAACAAACCAAACAATGGGCGACAAAATTTTCAGTAGAGGCGTCAGTATATAAGCCGCAGGGTAAGCAATTTTCTCAGGGTAGACGGCAGCCAATGTTTTAGGCGCAACCTCTGCAAAAATAAGCACCACCAAGGTTAATAGACCTGCGGCGAGAGCAATTCCTGCTTCGCCCATTAGCTTCATGGCAATGATGGTTGCAATGGAAGAGGCAAAGATATTTACAAAGTTATTGCCGAGCAGAATAACGCCTAGAAGACGGTCTGGTGTCTCTAATAACTGTTGAGCTTTAAGGGCGCCTTTGTGTCCAGATTTAGCCTGATGTTTGAGTCGATAGCGGTTAAGCGCCATCATGC
>JAADDM010000317.1 GCA_013153955.1 Gammaproteobacteria bacterium
TAGCCACTGTTTAATCGCCAACTAATCTCCTAGTTAAGCGGTTGCGGATTATACCTGAATAATTCCCACAAAACATAATGTGCTTTTTTAACCCTTAAAATAACGGAGATAAAAACCCGAGTCCATTCAGGCTTTTATATAGCAATATCGCCCCTAAAGGGAGAGAGAAAACCAACATCAGAGCATAGATGGTGAGCACACTGCCATCTCCCGGTTGATGGTTCATAATGCTAAACACCATTGAAACGGCAAGCAGTAATAGGAACAGGGCAATGACAAGCTCTCCCCAGTAAAAAACGGTATCTGACAGTGAAAAATGTCCCGCCACCAAGAGTGCCAACGTCAATAGCGTCCATACCAACCTGCGCCACACAGGGCCATTTTGGTCAGCTTGATACGCCATCATCCCCAAAAACGATGCCCCTAGAATTTGTAAAAAACCCCAGTCTAGGTAGATGTAACTTGTCCCTGCCATCGCGAACCCTGTAATCCATATCAAGGAAGATAGCTTCTGAGAGATTTCGCCACGTGTTGATTTTTTTGTCATTGACCCTTTCCCATACGTTTTAATGAAATGAATACTTTCAAAAAGGCCTTGTATTCAAATGCAGTTTTAGGATACCTCCACAAAATATTTACATTATTTCCAACCCTGCCATACCTGTTATAAGCCGCTTTATGCCGTTCTAATGTGTCCTTCGCCAATAAACTCTATCGGATAACCATCCGGATCTTCTGCAAAGGCAATAATGGTATTGCCGCCATTCATCGGTCCTGCTTCGCGTGTAATCTTGCCCCCTGCAGTCTTAATGGCCTCTGCTGTCGCATACACATCAGGCACTTCAATGGCAATATGTCCATAGCCCGTCCCTAAATCGTATTCGGAGGTGCCCCAGTTGTATGTTAGCTCAAGCACCGTATGCGCCTCTTCATTGGCATAGCCTAGAAAAGCTAAGGTAAACTCTCCTTTTGGATACTCTTTTTGGCGTAACAATTCCATGCCTAATATTTCGGTATAAAAGGCGATTGATTTTTCCAAATTTCCCACTCTTAACATGGTGTGTAATAAACGCATGTCTCTGCTCCTATTGTTTGAATATCTCACTGATTCACTTTAGCCTCAGTGAATGAAAAAATACTATTTAGTCCAGCGCCAGGCGATGACAAAAGCGACCAATACTGCCAGTGCACTAATACCATAGCCTAAGAGCGCCCCTCCTGAAGCCCAAGCATAGCCTGCCATTAGCATGCCTAATGCGCCGCCGAGACCATGGCTTGACGCTGCAAAAAGCGCCTGCCCTTTGCCGTGATGCTTGCCGGTAAAGTAATCATCGATTAGATGAATCGCTGCGGCATGGAAGAGACCAAAACTGGCAGCATGCAGGAGTTGTGCGATGACCATCCAGCCTAAACTGGCTTCAAGCGTTCCTGTCATAATCCAACGAATAAACGTCAGGCCGACACTCAGTAAAATAAGGACGCGCACGGTTGAATAGTGCAGAATTTGTCGCATCCAGAAAAATACCGCCACCTCAGCCAAGACACCTAATGCCCAAAGCACAGCAATGGTGGTCTTATCGTAGCCTAAATCACTCAACTGAATGGTAAAAAAACCGTAATACACACCATGTGACAGTTGTACCAGAAAGCTCACCACCAGCAAGCTAATCACTTCAGGCCGCTTTAAGACCTCTATAAACCCGACAGAGTGCAATGATTCATGTATTGGCTTACCCTCTTTTACCAGATAACTGCTGCCCCACACCAACGCAAGTAAGGCGATTAAATCCCACGGCAGTACTGAAACACTGTAGGTCTCTATCTGCCAACCAATAAAGATAACGGCTGCAATAAAGCCGATAGAGCCCCAAAGACGAATATCCCCATAACGGTGTTTCTCTTCACCCAAGCAGCCAAAGGTATAGGACTCAAACTGCGGTAGCGAGGCGTGCCAAAAGAAACTAAATACCAATACCGTAATCATCACCCCCCAGTAGCTTTCAAACAGTATCAGTCCGATTGAGCCAAGCAGCGTTAGCCCTGTGGCCACTCTAACCCAGTGAATGGTTTTACCATTACGATCAGCTAACCAGCCCCATAAATTGGGAGCAACAATTTTGGTTAATAACAATGCCGCGAGTACTTGACCAATCTCTATCGCCGTAAAGTCCAGAGATTGTAAATAAAGACCTAGATAAGGCAGCAGCGCACCCAGTACACTAAAGTAGAGAAAGTAGTGTAAAGACAAGCGTTTATGGGCGGATTGATAAGTACATTCAGGCATTCAGAGTGCTGACCTTAAATTAAGGGGGGCGGTTACAAAAACCTATATAAACAAAAACGGAGCATTTATGAGAATAAATACTCCGTCAAAAAACTATTTTTCAAAGCGAGTGAACTAGTCAGAGGCGTGTGCTAAATCCATAATAGGGGCAACGACATCGCCATTCTGAGCACGATTTCGCATAAACTGATCTAACAGAATAATCGCCATTTTTGCCTCAGCAATCGGTGTCGCCCTAATGCCGACACACGGATCATGACGCCCCTTGGTCACCATCTCAACAGCTTCTCCTGCTGTATTAATACTGCGGCCAGGGGTCATAATACTCGAGGTGGGTTTTAGCGCGATATGGGCAATAATATCCTGCCCAGTGGAAATCCCCCCTAAAATACCGCCAGCATGATTTGACTCAAACCCATTGGGGGTCATCTCATCACGATGCTCAGTCCCAAGCTGAGCGGCTACCGCAAAGCCATCCCCAATTTCAACGCCTTTCACAGCGTTAATGCTCATCAGCGCATGCGCCAACTCAGCATCTAATCGATCAAAGATGGGTTCGCCTAGCCCAACAGGGACATTTTTAGCCACTATGGTAATCTTCGCACCCACAGAGTTCTTCTGCTTTAACAAGGCATCCATATAGCTGCGAATCTCTTCTGTTTTTTCAGGATCAGGACAAAAATATTCGTTACTGTTATCAAACGGCCAACTAACATTATCAACCACAATCGGCCCTAACTGAGACAGGTAACCTTTAATTTCAACCCCTAAACGTTCTTTAAGGTATTTTTTAGCGATTGCTCCTGCCGCGACACGCATCGCAGTTTCGCGTGCTGAAGAGCGCCCGCCCCCACGATAGTCACGCAGGCCATACTTCTGGGTATAGGTATAATCAGCATGGGAAGGACGAAAAGTTTCAGCCACTTTTGAGTAGTCCTGAGAGCGCTGGTCTTTATTGTGAATAATTAGACCAATCGGTGTGCCCGTCGTTTTGCCTTCAAACACCCCTGACAAAATTTGCACTTCATCCGCTTCTCTTCTCGCTGTTGCATGCTTAGAAGTGCCTGGTTTACGGCGATCTAACTCTTTTTGGATATCCGCTTCACACAACGCCATGCCAGGAGGACACCCATCGACAATACACCCTAAAGCGATGCCGTGACTCTCACCAAAGGTGGTCACTTTAAAATTTTGTCCCAGTGTATTTCCTGACATAAGCCTACTTCTTTTTAAATCTGAATGATAATCTGTGTATTCTACCTAAAAAGCGCATTCTTTGCATTCCCACCCCCACGAAATAACCGTAGAATAGCCTGAAAGCAATCCCCTAGAAAGGGAATCATTGTTTGCAATATCTCTGAATAAAAAGACGAGTGACCTCTTTATGAACTGGCAGACCCCACACCCTTTTATTATTTCCAAAACCGTAGAACCCGATGCACTGGATTTTTTGCAGCATGTGAATAATAAAGTCTATTTAGAGTGGATGGAGCAAGTCGCTTGGCAGCACAGTCTCTCAGTTGGCATTGACCAAACCACACAAAGAAACCTAAACCGTATTATGGTCATTAAAAGCCATCAAATGCAGTATCTTGCTGGCGCATATTTAGGGGATGAACTATTGATTGCTACCTGGCTAGGCAAGCAGGTTGGTTGTTGTTTGCGAGAACGACATACGCAGATTATTCGAGAAAAGGATCAAAAGACGATTTTTGCAGCCACCTCGGAATTTGTCTGCGTTGATTTAAAACGCTTAAAACCAAAGCGGATTCCTGACGAATTTATAGCACCTTATATTAATTAAAACCAACTTAGCCTTTTAGATACGATTACTTTGATTTTAGCTTTTTAATCGCTTCAAATGCGGCATTTACATCCTGCATTTTTTCTGTCGCAGCTTTAATATCTTCGTCGTCCATCCCTTTACCATGCATAAAATCAGGATGATTTTCTTTAACCAAACGTCGATAGGCTTTTTTAATCGTGGCAAAGTCATCCGTTGACTGACAACCCAGTACTGCATAAGGGTCTTTTGCCATTTCAGGACTTGAGAAAGCGGAGCCGCCCTGTCCATTAACTTGATCAATGAATAGCTGAATTTGCTCTTTATTAAAGGTCATCAGCTGGCCAATTTCAAAGAGCATGTTAAGCGTCTTATCAGACAAGCCATCCAACGTGGCAAAACTAATCAACTGCAACATCGCTCCAGCCCGAACCTCTAGGCCTGAACGGCTCAATGTCTGACAGTAATAAGAGATAGGGTTTTCATCGTTTTTGGCTTTATTCGCTAGGTCAAACAGCTTTTTCTTAGCTGAGGCAATCAACATTTCTGGCACGCCTGATTGCTGCATCGCTTTGGTCATTGATTTAATGGTATCACTCATGAATTCAACTTCAAGCGAACTGATTTTGCCATCACTTCTGGCAACTTTGGCCATCAACGCAATAATTTCTTCAGGGATACTCATATGCGTTTTAGTGTATTGATTACTTGTGAAGTTCTTGTAAGCTTCATCAAAACTTTCGCTGTGTTTAACCGACTTATAGGCATCCACACCAATGTTCACTGTTTTGCGTGTGCCTTTAAATACCAGCCCAATCAGCTTAAAAAAGATAACCACAAAAATCAGAATAAAATATTTTAAAAAACGCACACATTCACCTTAGTAATAACTCTAAAAACAGTTCTCAAGCAACATAGAACCCTGTGCACTGATTGTACGGGTTAGCCACCGTTTTACAACACTGATTTTTACTGTCATGCGTAGACCTAGCCACTTTGAAACACCTCGCCTGAGTCCGTAGAACAACCTAACGTGATTGCCGTATTTATTGATGAAAAAAAAGGGCGCACCCTATTCAGGGTGCGCCCTTTATACAAACATGTTATTTACGATTCAGCTTTACTTAAAAAACTTCATCAGAGCCTGAAGCTCTTGAGACTGCTGTCGCATCTGCTCCGATGCTGCATTATTCTCTTTGACTAAAGCTGTATTTTGCTGGACAGCACTGTCAATTTGAGAGATCGCTTGGTTAACAAGATTAACCCCTGAACTCTGTTCTTGGCTAGATGCTGCAATTTCTTCAATGATCTGGTTGACCCCACTAATCGACCCTACAATACCATTCAAGGCATCACCAGAGCTTTTAACGTGAAGCGTGCCTTCGGTCACTTTATCAACCGTATCTTGAATCAGCACTCGAATGTCTTTCGCCGCATCAGAAGATTTTCCAGCTAAGTTACGTACTTCACCCGCAACAACGGCAAATCCTCGACCATGCTCTCCTGCTCTTGCCGCTTCAACCGCAGCATTCAGTGCCAATAGGTTTGTTTGGAAGGCAATACTATCAATTAAGCCAATGATATCGCTGATTTTTTGACTCGAATCATTAATCTGCTCCATCGACTCAACCGCACGCGCCATCACGTCCACACCAGACTGCGCTTTATCTGCCGCTTCGTGCGTAACATTGGCCGCTTCTTGTGCGTTATCGGCATTCTGTTTCACCGAAGTGGTCATCTGCTCCATACTTGACGCGGTGTCCTCAATAGAGGAGGCCTGCTCTTGCGTGCGTTCGTTTAAGCTGTAGTTACCGTTAGAGACCTGTTGAGATGCTCGACTCAGTTCTTCGGTTGCTGTTAATACCTGTGAAACGATTGAATGTAGCTGACTACTGGTTGCATTAATGGCTTCCGATAAAACTTGGAACTGCCCCTCATATTGCTGTGTAATCGTTGCATTCATATCTCCATCTGACTGTCGATTAACAACCT
The DNA here is from genome assembly GCA_013153955.1 of Gammaproteobacteria bacterium. Classification (GTDB taxonomy): domain Bacteria; phylum Pseudomonadota; class Gammaproteobacteria; order Thiomicrospirales; family Thiomicrospiraceae; genus Thiomicrorhabdus. The sequence goes on from JAADDM010000317.1 coordinate 6,060, forward strand.
GAATAATATCAATAACAGCACGTTCAATGACATCCATTGAGCCATTTACCTGATTCTTCAACTCTAATAAACTGCCTTGCATATCAACATTGACACGTTTATTGAAATCCCCTTGCTTCATCCCCTCCATCACCATTGAAATATTTTCAACCGCAGCGTTTAGAGATTTAAAGGTATTCGCTGTATTTTGCAAAATAGAGTGAAACTGACCCTCTCCTGATACTTTAAAAGTCGTGTGAAAGTTTCCTTTACTCAATTCAGTCATGCCTCGATCAATTTCATTCAT
>JAADDM010000303.1 GCA_013153955.1 Gammaproteobacteria bacterium
ATTAATAGGTTTAACTTACGCAATAGGATCTATCTTATTCGGAATATTATCAATACTAGTAGGAAGATTATCAGACAAGTACGGAAGAAAAAAATTTATATTAATAGGTTGTGCTTTAGGAATAATATATCCGTTATTATATGCATCAGTCTTAAATATTTACCAATATATGGCAGTAAAGACCATCTGGGCTTTTACTTCAATTACAACAGGACCTATTTTTATGGCATACCTACAAGATATACTAAAACATATAAAAAAACAAGGACAATATATAGGAATTGTTTTTTCTATACAAGCCATTTTTGGAGCAGTAGCTTCATTAGTAGGAGGATATCTCAGCGATAAATACTCTTTCGTAATCCCATATATCACAATGTCAATAATATTTTTATTAGCTACAATAATAGCGATGTATGAATTTAAAATAAAAAAAGTGAGAAAAATAACACAACAAAAAAGAATAGAAAAAAAAGAGTTACTTTTCGGAATAAAATATATTTTTAAAAAACCAGAATTAATATTTTATTTTATTAATAATAGCGCTTTTGGAATAAATTGGGGAATCAAAGGGATGTTATGGCCTTTGATGATATACAATTTAGCAAAAAAGGATTTTATTACAGGAAGTATTTTTGCAACAATGGGATTAGTAGCATTCATATTTTTATTATTTATAGGCAGAATAGTAGATAAAATAGGACCTTTTAAATCAGAATTCATATCAATTTTTATCCTTGCAATAAGCGGAATAATTATATCTATGAGCAATAATATAATAACATTCTGGATCACAGCAGCAATATTTGCAATAGGAGAAGCAATAAATGGACCTGCACAAGCAGTATTACTAACAAACTATATAGAAAACAAATATAGAGGAGAAATATTAGCGATAGATACAGTGTTTGATAAAATATTAAACACAGCAGCACCTTTTATAGCAGGAATTTTATTAAACTATTTCACAGCAAATAAAGTTTATTTAATATTTGCAAGTACATTTTGGATTTCAATAATATTATCTTTATTAGTATACAAAAAAAATATAAAAACAAAGTACACTAATAACGTACAGTAAAAAAAAGTAAAAAAAAATTATAATATAAAAAAAAAACTTACAAAAATTAATTCTAATTCTAAAAAAAATATAACATAATTAAAAATAATATAATTCTAAAATAAAAAGAAAAAAAAGTCATAAAAAGATGAAAAACTAAGCAGGAACACAACCAATACTACAACTGATAGGGCTTTAGTAACTGCACGCTTAACGTCTCGTTGCCTTGACGCTTACACGCCAGTCCTATCAAACTCATATTGTATGAGCGCCCTAAGGTGTCTCTTTTCGAGGACTGCTTCGTGCTTAGATGCTTTCAGCACTTATCAGCTAAGGCGTAGCTGCCCTGCTATGCCCTGTCGGACAACAGGTACACCAGAGGCCTCGAACTATCGTTCCTCTCGTACTAGATAGTCCTTCCCCTCAGACACCTGACAGTCCCAGTAGATATCAAACAAACTGCCTCGCGGCGTTCTGAACCCAGCTCACGAACCCTTTTAATGGGTGAACACCCCCACCCTTGGCCGCTTCTGCACGGCCAGGATAGGATGAGCCGACATCGATGTAGCAAGCCTAGCCGTCGATGTGAACTCTCGGGCTAGACAACTCTGTTATCCCCGGAGTAACTTTTCGGTTATCCCTGGCCCCCATCAATGAGGCACAGGGGTTCGCTAGACCCAAGTTTCCTTTCTGCGTTCCTTCTTATTAAGAACACAGTCAAGCCAGCTTATGCTCTTGCACTCTACGACGGATTTCTGACCCGTCTGAGCTGACCTTTGGGCTCTACTGATACCTTTTCAGCAGAGTGCCACCCCAGCCAAACTGTCCACCAACCGTTGTCCCTCTTAGAGGTTAGCGATGCAAGCCCTGAAGGGTAGTGTCTCATTGGCGCCTCCAAATACCCTGACGGATATTCTTCGACGGCTCCTACCTACGCTGCACATCAGGACCCGCATCGCAGCGGCAGGCTACAGTAAAGTTTCACGGGGTCTTCGCTTCCCACTGGGACTCTCTGGCCTTTGCACCAGAATGGAGATTTCGGAGGCTTCAAGTCAGGGACAGTGGCGATCTCGTTACGCCATTCATGCACGTCGTCATTCAAACGACAAGGTATTTCGCTACCTTAAGAGAGTTATAGTTACTCCCGCCGTTTACCCGGTCTTCACTCTCTTGGAAGAGAGCTTAAACTACGGGCACTGGGCAGACGTCACTTCGCATACTAAGCCTTACGACTTTGCGCGAAGTTAAGTTTTTGTTAAACAGTCGGACCGCCCTAGTCACTGCGCCCTGCTTCCACACTCAAAAGCACAGAAGCAGGGACCCCTTCTGCCGAAGGCACGGGGCTAATTTGCCGAATTCCCTTGACTTGATTAAGCCTATACACCTAAGGCTACTAACCTAGGGGCACCTGTGCCGGTTGTTGGTACGAACAAGAGGAATCCTTGATTATTTGCTTTTCATGGACACCTGGCATCGACAGAATAGTACTCTTGGTACTACTCATCCCAGTTTGTTCGAGTTCTCGTCATTACAACACTCCCTCGAACTATCCTGGTTAACACTCCAGACGAGAAGTGTCTGCCTAGCCGGATGCGTCGCAAATAATCCTTGCGTTGCCGCACGTATCCTCTTGGTAAAGGAATATTAACCTTTTTCCCTTTCCCGATCACTCGGTTAGAGCATCGGTTAGGATCGACTAACCCTCAACTGACGAGCAGTGTTGAGGAACCCTTGCCCTTTCGGTGGTATCGATTCTCACGATACTATGGTCCTACTCCCACCAGGATTTTCATTCCCGAAAGGTCCCTTTTCTCTCTCGAGAAAAGTTCTACCCTACCGGGACGCCTTGCCTACCGCACCACAACATTGTGGGCCTACAGTATCGGCAGCTCGTTTAGCCCCGTCCATCTTAGAGGCCTGAAACCTCGAAGAGTAAGCTGTTACGCACTTTTTAAAGGGTGGCTGCTTCTAAGCCAACCTCCTCTCTGTCTTAGGCTCCAGACACTCTTCACCCTTTAACACTTAACGAGCATTTAGGGGCCTTAACTGTAGTCTGGGTTGTTCCCCTCTCGGACCGCAAGCTTACCCCGCGGCCCCGTCTCCTCCGGTCTTCGCAGAAATGGCATTCGGAGTTGGACAGGGAGCCGAGGGATTTCTCCCCCTAAACCCCCAATCCGTATCTCTACCGCCACTTCAAGCTCACGGAAGGCTTGACTACGGCCAACTTTGGCAGGAACCAGCTATTACCGCTCTCGATTGGCTTTTCACCCCTATACCCAGGTCAGAAGAACGCTTGTCCACAGCACCTCTGCGGGCCTCCACTCCGTTTTACCGGAGCTTCACCCTGCCCAGGCATAGATCGAGCGGTTTCGGGTCATGAGCAAGTGACTCCAGGCCCTATTAAGACCTCGCTCCTCGTAAACTGCGAGCTGTCGCTTTCGCTACGGATACCTCTACAAGAGTTATCCTTGCCACTTACCCAAACTCCCTGGCACGTTATTCAAAACGCACGTTGCAACTCCGTAGAGCCGCAACAATCTATAACTACTAGGTTTCAGGATCTTTTCACTCCCTGTTAAGGGTTCTTTTCAACGTTCCCTCACGGTACTATTCGCTATCGGACTTGAAACGTATTTAGGGTTGGAAGTAGATGGCTCCCAAATTCCCGCATCGTATCCAGGATACGGTACTCAGGATACTTCCACAACCTTCAACTCTGCCTGCACGGGGCTTTCACCCTCTTCGGCGTTCCATTCCAGGAAACTTACAGTTGAGATGAAGGTTTAAAAGGAAGTCCTAAAACACCACATTTCCCCCAAGTTACCTTGGAGGATTCGGTTTGCCCTGTGTCGCTTTCGCTCGCTGCTACTCACGACATCTCTATTGATTTCTTTTCCTGCGGGTACTTAGATGTTTCAGTTCCCCGCGTTCCCTCTCCTTACGGAGTATCCCATAAAGGGATGCGAAGTCGCATTCAGGAATTCCCGGTTCAAAGGTTGCGTGCACCTCGCCGGGACTTTCTGCAGCTTGCCACACCCTTCATCGGCGTTTCAAGCCAAGTCCTCCACCTAGTAGCGTAGAACCATAGTATTGGTTGTGCTCCTACTTAGCTTCATAAACATAACAAAAGTATGTTTCTGCTACGATCAGGAATGCTGTCTTCCTAACCGTTGTTTTTCATGATTTTATGAGTATGAATGGACTCGACGGGATTCGAACCCGTGGCCCCCACCTTGCAAGGGTGGTGCTCTACCAGACTGAGCTACGAGCCCGATCCGAATTTGATATGTGAAAATTGTGATATTATGATTATAATATATTATAATAGTATATAATGGGCGCAGTATGCTAGAATCTTTATCAGCAAAAAAATTATTTGTGTTTTTATATAAAAGGAGGTGATCCAACCGCAGGTTCCCCTACGGTTACCTTGTGACGACTTAACCCATCTCACTGAGCCTGGATTCGACTTGCCCAAAAAGACAAGCCTCATCCAGACCCTGCTCGAGTGGTTTGACGGGCGGTGTGAACAAGGAACAGGGACATGTTCACCGGAGTATGATGAACTCCGATTACTAGGGATTCCGGCGTCATGAGGCTGAGTTGCAAGCCTCAATCCGTACTGGGGACGAGTTTCGAGGATTAGCTTCACCTTTCGGTGTTGCAGCCCATTGTCTCGTCCATTGTTGCGCGCGTGTAGCCCAGTGGATTCGGGGCATACAGACCTACCGTTGCCTGCACCTTCCTCCTGGTTTCCCAGGCAGTCCCTACACAGTGCCCGATCACAGCAAGCTGCTCGCTGGCAAGTGTAGGCGCAGGTCTCGCTCGTTGCCTGACTTAACAGGACACCTCACGGCACGAGCTGACGACGGCCATGCACCACCTCTCGGCTCGTCAGGTAAGCCCTTTAGACTGACCTTCATTCTGCCGTCTCCCCTGGTGAGATTTTCGGCGTTGAATCCAATTAAACCGCACGCCGCACCCCTTGTAGTGCTCCCCCGCCAATTCCTTTAAGTTTCAGCCTTGCGACCGTACTTCCCAGGCGGCGAGCTTAACGACTTCTCTACGACACCGCGTACCCTCGGAGGATACGCGACACCTAGCTCGCAGAGTTTACTGCCAGGACTACTGGGGTATCTAATCCCATTCGCTCCCCTGGCTTTCATCCCTCACCGTCGGAGCCGTTCTCGTGAGACGCCTTCGCCACAGGTGGTCCTCGTAGGATTATCGCATTTTACCGCTACCCTACGAATACCTCTCACGCCTCCCGGTCCCTAGTCAAGCAGTGTCTTCTGCACGCCGTTCAGTTAAGCTGAACGATTTCACAGAAGATTTACTTGACCGGCTACGGATGCTTTAGGCCCAATAATAGTGGTCCCCACTTGCGGCGCTGGTGTTACCGCGGCGGCTGGCACCAGTCTTACCCACCGCTTATTCGTCAAGGTACTTACCCTTGACAAAAGCCCATACTGTGTATGAGCACTCGGGATCCCCCTGTCACACTTTCGTGCATTGCAGAGGTTTCGCGCCTGCTGCACCCCGTAGGGCTAGGGTCCGTGTCTCAGTACCCTTCTCCGGGCTACCACTCTCATGGCCCGTACTGATCATAGGCTTGGTGGGCCTTTACCCCGCCAACAACCTAATCAGCCGCCGTCCCATCCTAAGGCGCAGTACTTTAAGGAAAAGCACATTCCAGTATCTTTTCCCTATCCGGTATTATCCTCAGTTTCCCGAGGTTATCCCAGACCTTAGGGCAGGTTAACGACGTGTTACTGAGCCTTCTGCCGGTCCCTTCAAGAGGGGCCTGGGCTTGCATGGCTTAGTCGGATCCCGATAGCAGCGACCTCCCGCAGGATCAACGGGAATCTATTAATGTACGTTTCGCTATCAAGGCTGAATTTATAGAAATTTAGCTATTCAAGGATTCTAGCATACTGCATCGTGCCCATCATATGAAAGGCATTCACGTAATAAATTTTTGTAGGAGGCGATAAAACTTTTGTTTTTTAAAACAAAGGTTTTGGTTTATACAATCTATTTATAAAACTTTCTTTTTTGTTATCATTGTTTTTTTTTAAAGCAAGGATTTTTGGTTTAAGCTTTTATTTAAAAACTTTTCTTTTGGGTTTTTAAATGAACAGCAAAATGCACAAAATACTGTCAAAACAAATATGCATACAAACAAGTACACAATATAATATATATAGTATAGAGAAAAGTTTTTATATTACTAATGTATATTTTTCAAAAAAAAATGCTTATACATTATAGTTTGA